>JAGWBV010000063.1 GCA_021295715.1 Candidatus Poribacteria bacterium
GACACCTCTCGATTTTCAAAGACAAAACTTGTCTTAAATTTGCGAAATTGTGGTCTGAATAAACGGTGGCACTTCATAAGTTGTGTCAGGACGTTACATTTTCGATTAAAACAATTATACAATAATATCCCAATAAAACTTCTTGAGATTTAGCCCTATTTTCGGGAAATTTATCCGATAAATATTTCACATTAAATCCGAATTTGAATTGTGGGAGAGACCTCCGATTCCCGATCCCTTTTCCCTTCCATCCTTCTAACTTTCCAACCCAATTGCGGATCCAAAACTTGAATATTAATACTTAAACTTGCTTGGTCTCTTTGGAGAGGCTAAGCAAGTTTAAAATCTATCATACAAATCTTGTAGGTAGCAACTGAGGTTAAAATATAAAAAAACTCGCCTACACTCAGATTGTAGGCGAGTTAGATAGACCCTATTGCATCTGTCCCATACCCTGCATCATCGCAAGCATTTGTATAAGCTGTTTGAAATCACCGAGCGTCAGTAGAAGCTTCGCGCCGATTCCATCCTCTTGGACTTTCGCGGAAAAACCGATGCTATAATTCTCTGGCAAATTCATAAGCATTCCCGACATCATTTGCAGTGCCGCGGCACCATTTGGATCCGCCGACTTGGCGATAATCGGTAAAAGGCTTTTAACCATGGTCATTGGAGAAATAGCAAAAAACAGATTACTCTCCACGCCTAAAGTCATGGCCAATTTTTCATAACTCGGTTCGGCAGAGAAACTGGGCGCGGTACCGGTGCCTGCCTTGTTATCCAGGTTCATCTTTAGGAGTTCAGGGCTGCCCATCACCATAAACAGGTAATCATCAGTAAAAGCATAGTACCACTGCCATTCCTGTGGCATCAACCCAGCAGCCTCGGGGGGCATCGTTCCGAAAGTGCTACCGAAATTCGGGAAGACGTAACTTTTAATCTCAATGCCATTATGCATCATGGGTTCACCTTGATGCGCCCCTTTGTACATGTCCAGATGAGCACCATCACCAATCATGTTTCGAGCTAATGCCATTGCGTCTTGGAGTTGTTTAAGTAACGCCTCTTCCATGTAGGCTTTTGCCGTTTGTTTATCTCTCAACTCATAGATAACCAAATAATCCGGGATGATACTACTACCAAAATTGGCGGAGAAAGCCCATTCCTCACCAAGAGCCTCGTAAAAGTGTTTCATCTGTTTGGTAAGGGACGCGAGTCTTTCAGCGTGTTCCGGGTCGGAGTCTTGTGCAAGCATTTTCAGCCAGAACATGCTCATCTCAATCATCAGTTCCGGTTTCCCCTGAAAAGCACCATTTGTAAATGTCGGACTTGGGAGTTCGCCAAGGAGGGTCAACTCATCAGGAGTCATCTCTTTTAACGCGTTCTGGATTTCGCTGTTGCTCTTGAATCTCAGAAATGGAGCGAGTTTCACATCGGTTCCTTCTACTTCAAGCGTCGCGCTCAGAGATTTTAGCTGCTCGAGCAAATCTATCACGCCAACGAATATACTTTCAAAGAAGGGGGCTGCTGCCATAGCTGCAGGATCGCTTTCGAGGCTGTCCTTCATCGCTTCCGACTCATCCTTAAGTGCTACACCCAGCATAGGTGCGATTGATTCAAGATTAAAGTGAACTGTGAGTTGTGAAGTCCCCGCTGAAATGTCGGCAAGGAATGTTCTATAATCTGGATGGGTTGTGATGGCAGGCTTTGTTTTGTTGTAGGTATCAATGACGTGTTCACAGGTTTCTGCAGACCGAGAAAAAACGAGGGTGTTGTCTATGATAGCGAAGCTACCACCGCCTCCAGCCGCATTCCAATAGGTTACACCGTTATATTCTATTGGAGCAGTCCCCTCACTTTCGGCGTCAATCACCTGTTTCATAGCTGCAGGGTCTATCAGATGTACGGTTGCGGAGAGGTCTGGTGGGTTCAATGAGGTCATAAAGATAGCAAAATCTTGGTTCATATCCAGTCCGATTTGCTCCAATTCAGCGAGATTTTCAAAGCCAGCACCAAAGGTATTTGCCAAGATTTTTGCGATTACTTCTGGGTTTTCAGCGGTCGGCATCAATTCCATCGCCAACATGTTAACCCGGTTGTTTAACTCGTTCAAACTCGGACAGTAAATAATTCCATCTGTGTGTTCCGGTATCAGATGTAGCACACTGCTGCTGGGAATCTCCGCCATCGGCATTCCTTCTTCATCTTCAACTTCACGATGTGTTTCCTCTTCAGCCGCGTGTGGTTTTTCGTGTGCTTCTTCCGAAGATTCGTTGTGTTCATCAGAATCAGAATCGTGCTCTACGACATCTGATTCTTCGTGTTTTTTCTCTGATTCTTGTTGTGTTATAGGTGTTTCAGTGGTGATCGGGGTTGGAGGGGGCTCTTTCGCGCTGCAACCAACAAAAATAAACACCGCCAGTAGTGCTAACGCGATGATGGGTAAAGGCAAATATTTCTTCATTATTAATTTCTCCCGAGGCGTAGGACAACCTATCGGTGTATCCACACCAGATGTATAGTGCTAATTTTAGGTTTTTGATATTTTTTCTTGAAGTGCATCAATTTCTTCATTGGAAGCCAATACGCCGATTTCGACTTCATAATGCCTGCGACCACCAGGTTCAATATATTGTAGGGTGCCACGTTCACGTTCTTTTGCCCTGCCTTCTACTCCACAATTTGATGGTTCTAAACCAAAGACATAACTGCCTTCACCGCACATCTTCCACTGAACAAAGTGCGGAAACTGGGTCTTGTGGTAGCGCACCGATACACCGATACCTTGCCCATTGTTAAAATTGCGGTTTACAAGCGCGACGTGGATGTGGTTATCAATATCGGGTTCCATTTCGTGGTAGAAAGCCTGCTCTTGGAAATCGACAGTTGGCGGTTCACAGAGATTATAATTGTTTAAATTTGCGGCAGCTTCTTCGTCACGCGGTGTGACCTGTGAGGAGGGGGCAAGCAGTTCACTGTCTTGCGTAAGAATTGGAAATCCAACATTAATATGGAAGAGGTACATGTGTGGTGAGTCTTGGTATCCCAAGTTTTCGACGATATCCTCAATATGCAACGTACGTGACCCTAATTCGGTCCAAATTCTACGGGTGCGAATGAGGTTCTCACCCAAAGCGGCGGTTTCTCTCACTTTGCCCTGCGCCCATAGCATATAGCGCTGTCCTTCCCATCGACTGTCCACCCAAACGTTCTTGGCAGGGATATACGAGGCTCTGCCGTGCAGTCCTAATGCCTCATCGTCATCTTCGCCGGGTACACCGACTTGTCGCATACCACAAGTTGTCAGCAAGCCACCATAGAAACCCCGTAGCCAACCGAGCCCATCGGGTTCATAATGGGCGGGACTGACATCCCCTGTACTCGAACGCCAACAGAGCGGGATACCCTGATATTCTGCATAAGAAACATCCAAACCACGACTCGGCAGCACTGTAAAATTAAGACCACTACCGGTTCGGAAGTCGATAGCGTCAACGCCCTTTTCGTTGCCGTCCGTGAGTTGGTACATTTTGGCGTGGGCAATTTGCGATACATCTCCGACATGGCGAAGCAGTTGCATTCTGTCATACGTTGCTCCATATAAGTTTATCAAATCGAGGTTCCCCTTTCTGGCGCAGCTTGATCGTTTCGATTCAAGGGCGTTGCCTTCAAGCTTATATTAAGAAGATAGATCAAATTTTTTGCATCCTGTTCCTGAAATGAAATTATAGCACACATCCAAAAAAAAGGCAAGATTTCGTTTCAGTATTGGTAGAAATAATCACGCGATGTTGCCCTCTGTTTAGTATCATTTTTGATTGTTCTGAATCCGATTTTGTGTTACTCTTAATACTAATTACCGAAAACCTTGAATTGGGAAGAGACGTGCGGTTTCACCCATGATGCGTACACTCCTATACGATTAAGACTTACGCATGATGCGATAGATCGCATCACTACGAACAGAAGGAACTTTGAAGGATACCGTTTTTCAAAAGGAGCATGGTTCGTAGTGGCGCAATTCATTGCGCTTTGCGTAAGTCCTGACGATCTTAAATTGAGGTCAATCTACATGTGATTTAAGAGGAGATTCTCCGTGATTGAAACTATGAGAAGCGAGATTGAACAGATTGTTGAACAGGCGTGTGCCGCGGATACGAATATTTTCGGTTACGATATTTGGACGCATCATATCCTACCAGTCGTTCAAAATGCAAAACACCTCGCCCCACGCTTTGATGCTGATCCCGAAATTATGGAACTTGCGGCATTACTCCATGATTACGCCAGCATAAAGGACGAGGCACTCTATGCCGGCCACCATATTTACGGTCCGATTGAAGCGGAAAAACTGCTCAAGCGTTTCGGATATCCAGAAGAAAAAAGAGAAGCCGTCAAGGACGCGATCGCAACACATCGAGCAAGTGTAACGGTTGAGCATCGGAGGGCAGAGGGAGAGTGTCTTGCCAATGCTGATGCCATGTCCCACATTGAACAAGTGCCTTCGCTCTTATATTTAGCCTACGTTCATCACGGAATGGGAGTTGATGAAGGAAAAACATGGGTTAAAGCAAAACTACAACGAAGTTGGCAGAAACTGCGAGAGGATGTCCAAGACATTCTTAGAGACACATACGAAGCCGCGCTGAAAATACTTTGACGAGAGATTTGATATAACCCTTTTCAAGGAGGTTTCACCAATGAAGGGCATTGTCTAACAATCCCACTGCTTTAGCTGTGGGTCCAACCCAGTAACGCTCGTGCGGGAGTCAAAAAAGATTTGACAGTGTCTATAAAATGTGGTATAGTTATAGTATCTCGTAGGCAAGCCTTACAAGCGTAGCCGCAAGGTTGCGGGCTTGCCTCCCACTTGTAAGGGGATAAAATGCGGGATACGAGATAGACCTAATGGCAATTATATCAGATAAAATAGCGTTAGATGCTACAGACGCGCAATGCAGGTGGTTTTCACAACAATGTGGTTATGCCCGTTTTGCTTTCAATCACGCTTTAGAGGACTATAACAACGAACCCTGTCACTGGCAGGAACTCAATAAGCGTTTCAATATAGCAAAACGTGGTATTGATTGGTCAAAAGGCATGGATCAACGTGCTGCCGTGTTTGGCATAAAGAATCTTGGGGATGCTATCAGTCGTTGGAAAAGCGGTCAAAACAGGAGACCGAAGAAAAAGAGACGCAGAAACAGTCAGTCGTATAGCACCGACCCGAATACAGTAAAAGTAGAATGGAAACGTATCAAGTTGCCCAAAATTGGGTGGGTGCGTATGTATCAGAAGTTGCGACATAAGGGTGAGATTACAAAGATAACCCTATCAAGGACAGCACATCGTTGGTTCGTCTCTATAACGGTAGATACAGGTAAACCGAATGTTCCACGAGACACACGTGGACTCCCTGCTATCGGTATAGACGTAGGTATCAACTCACTGGCGACACTTGATACAGGTAAGCAATATCCGAACCCAAGACCGCTCAAAAAGTATGAGAAGAAACTTAAGCGTGAACACCGTAAGTTGAGTAAGAAAATGTTTCTATCCAATAACTGGTTCAAGCAAAAGCGTAAGGTCGAACGTATCCACTATAAGATTGCTTGTATCAGAGCGGACGCTCACCATAAAGCGACAACAGAGATAGTGAATATGGCGAGCGTGATTGGAATAGAGACGCTCAAGATTACAAATATGCTCAAGAACAAGAACCTTGCCAAAGCATTATCAGATAGCGCATTAGGCGGATTTCTTGAGAAACTTAAGTCTAAAGCAGAAACACTGGGGATACCCGTTATTCAAGCCCCACAATTCTATGCGTCCAGCAAAACATGTAGCAACTGCGGGCATAAGAAAAAAGAACTCTTATTATCAGAAAGAACCTATGATTGTACCGAATGTGGTTCTTCTATAGATAGAGACGTAAACGCTGCGATAAACCTAAAGACCCTCGCCGTCGGGCAGGCGGAGAGTCTAAACGCTTGTGGAGTTTAAGTAAGTCCTCCACAAGCAGGAGGCATTCAACTATGAAACAAGAACGGAGGAATCCCACTGCTTCAGCTGTGGGTGGTGTCAAAAAAGAACAGATTGTTTCGCGCAACCCAAAAGTGATGAATGGAGCCTTAGTTTTCACGGGGACTCGTGTGCCAGTCGAGATTTTGATTCAACATCTAACGGCAGGCGATTCACTTAAGAAGTTTCTTGCTGATTTCCCAACGGTATCTCAAGAACAAGCCGTGGCTTACCTTGAGATGACATTAGAGGTTGCTGATGCGCGTGTTGCTTGATGAAAACCTACCGCATCAGCTGCGAGAATTATTTGAAGACAATATAGAAGTGATCACAGTAAGTTATCGTGGTTGGAAGGGTAAAGAGAATGGTGAACTGTTGAGAATTGCGGCGAATGAGTTTGACGTTTTCGTCACAATGGATCAAGGCATTCCCAATCAGCAAAACTTGAGCGAAATTAAGATTGGGATTATGGTGTTAGAAGCGAAGAGTAACCGTTTCGAAGACCTTGTACCGTTGATTTCCGAAGTCAATACTGTGCTGAAAATAATCAAAAATGGGCAAATTGTGCATGTAAAATTTTGATAAATCATTACTTAAATGAAGATAAATCCACTCACCGACTACGAATGTACGAGTCCTATGACTGATGACATGGTTCACTGGTTTCTCGATCTTTTCGATGAACTCAGTATCAAAGTTTGGATTGATGGCGGTTGGGGTGTTGATGCGCTATTGGGTGAATGTACGCGAGAACATCAAGATCTGGACATCATGATCTCATGGGATGATTCAGCAATACTCACCGAGGCACTCTCGGCGCGAGGCTTTGTTGATGTTCATACCGACGACCATAAGGATCGAAACTTCGTGATGGGACATCGATTGCATGGCAGGATCGACTTTCACGTTATTGATCTTACCGAAGGGAGTGGGGCAGTCTACGGTCCCGGTGAGATTGATTGGGTGATCTCTGAATCGGAATTGAACGCTGTAGGGACTATCGGTGGGAGGGAAGTCCGGTGTCTGTCGGTGGATTACCAAGTGCGTTCGCACACTGGATATACGCTAACAAACACAGACTTCGCCGACCTGCGCGCGTTGCACGAGAGATATGGGGTTAAGCTGCTCGCTGAACAGATGAGATCGTTGTCAGTGTAGATGCGGTAATAGAAGAGTAACAACACCGGCAATCATCAGCCCGATAGACCACAACAGATCCATGTTAAACCACGCTTTACGGAGCAGGGCAAGTCCTACCACCTCGTAGACGATAACCGCCACGATCCCCATCACGACGAAAAAACTGAGGGTATGTACCCCGACAGCGGATAGTAACATCACCGCGTTATCCGCCATGCTTGCAGGAGCGTGGTGCATGTGCCCTGATGCCTCGGCAGCGGGCATGCGTAACAGGAGCGGTGCCAGCATCAAACCCGCGCCGTGCGCGGATGCCATTAGGAATGACCAAATTGTTAAGTCTTTGAAGTTAACACGCATTCCGACCCATTTCGGATGCCGTGCGCGGAAAAACTTGTACACGCCAAAACCGAACAACACTGTTGCACAGGCGATACGAAGGACTCCTTCCGGGAGTTGTTGCTGTGCTAAAGCGATGACGAAAACTACAACTGCGATGGATATCGCGTGTCCGAGTGCCATTGGAAAGAGCGCACCGATAACAGCACTTCTCCGTTTTTCCTGCATGCCCAACGCGACCGCAAACAGCCATCCCATCCCCGGATTAATACCGTGAAATACGCCGAGAAGAGTGTAACTTAACCATGAAACAGTATCCATAAAAAATATCTTTCCATCCATAATATGAGGGTGCCGCAAGAGAACTTGCGCACCCTCTTTTAGACGCGTATTTAATGGCATACACGCTTGAAATTCATAAATACCATTAATTCTTAGGGATAACAAAAAGTATCAGAGGAACTATCGCCACCTTGCAAGCGGATCTGATGTGCGCGACTGTCGCCGAAACCTACGAAGAAATCAGGGTCCAATTCCAGACCACCATCTTCTACGTTCACATCCGCCTTCACCATCCATCCCTTCGCACTATCGGGGTAGAATTGATTATCCCATGCAACGTAGAGGGAATTGGTGAAGTAAAGACGCTTGCCATCTCGACTCAATTCAACCATCTGTGGACCACCACCTACAGGTCCAGCAGCCGGATGCGGATGCGATTTTGTAATCCCGCCTATTTCGAGAGTCCCTGTGTGTTTCGGATTAAACGGATCAGATACGTCGTATTGCAACATTTCCCCGGTACCCCAACAAGAGACATACAGGAACCGGTCATCCAATGAGAGGATGTGATCAGTAACAAGCGCAGGTATCATCCCAATATCTTTTAAGGCAGGTGGTAAGGCATCCGGATTGTCAGGCACCTGTGCGGGAATATCAATAATCTTTTGAATGCCCCAATCGTCTCCATCTTTGTACCACGTCCAAATGGAACTCGACAGATCGTTCATATTAAGCACGGCATTGACAAACCCATACGCCTTGGTTGGATCATGTGCTGGACGTAACTCCAAAATCATCTGATAATCGTCGCCCAAATCCAACGTCTGGATGTTCTTCCGATGCCGAATGTCCCAGATATGGATCTTATGTCCGAACTTGCGCTCACCTAAATCTTCAAGGCTTACGCCGTTTTCAATCATCGCCGGGGTTCCCCACTCACTGGTAACGGCAATGTCGTAACCCAAGTGCCACCAGAAATCGTAAGAGAGGGATTGAGAACCGCGTTCCACTTCCCACTGCCCCAGAATATTGAAGTTGTAGTGATCCATGAGGAAGACACCGCCAGGCCCTTCCTCCGAACCGGCTGAAGCCAAAGCACTCACATAGATGCCTTCGGGTCCACAATGCACTGTATGCGGACGGGTATATCCGGATCGGTTTTCAACTTCATCAGCTGTCAAAGTTTTAACAAGCTCGGGTGACTTCGGGTCGTCTTTGATATCAAGAATATAGATGTGAGACCCGCGCAATGCTGGCACGACGAGATAGCGGCGTTCTACATACGGATGCGGGGCATACGGACAGAGGGCTGCACTACAGGCGTTCCACCCAAAGTGGTGGATTTCGTCGCGAACCCCAAGCTCCAATCTATTAATAATCTGTCCATAAGTATCAGACGCTTCGTTGAGATCCACAACACACATAGCGTCGGGTTTGCCGTCATCACGAGGCGCAGCGACATAAGCGAGTTCTTCGGCAGGTGCTTCAATCGCCATTTTGGGTGATGGGTAAAAAGTTGGGTCAGGTTTCCATTGTTGTAACAAAGTTATATCTCCTTTTTTCTTTTTTTACTGTGACATATTTGCATCATTTTTCGCGCGGTCAAGCCAACCCGGAAGTCTAATATCTTCGGATAACTTCCACGCCGTCAAATAGAGTGAAGCCGTCCAACGCACCGATTCACGCGCTCGATCATTTGTGAAATCAACC
This sequence comes from Candidatus Poribacteria bacterium, assembly GCA_021295715.1. Classification (NCBI taxonomy): domain Bacteria; phylum Candidatus Poribacteria; species Candidatus Poribacteria bacterium. The sequence goes on from JAGWBV010000063.1 coordinate 9,490, forward strand.
AATGCGGGGGTCGGGTCTTTCAAGTTTTGCCAGTCACCGGCAAGTTCGTAAACGCCGTCTACTAAACTGAATCCCGCTTGAACCTGTTTTATTATTGCTGGCATTAAATCACCAACGGCTTCGATCTGTTGTGCCTTCGCGAGTTCCGCTGGATCCATTTTCAACATCTCAATTGCTGAATCGACTTTCTCATGGATACCGGCGTGCAGGCGTGTTCCGTCCTCTTGCTTAATCCCATCAAAATGAATGGTTAGGTGCAAAGGTTGACACATATCTTGGGCATAGTGCGCGAGGAAGCCAGCATAGAGAAAGCATTTATGCTGAATCATCGGATTGTCGGGCCATTTGCGATACTCTGCGAAAGCGACAGCGAGTCGTTCTGTCCATTCCGCGAGTGCGTAGGGCAGTGTGCCGATGGTTCGCGGTGCAATCCCTAACTCTGCACATAATTTAATATGTGCCTCGCGCCCCTCTGGAATCGGGTGGTCTTTTAGCAATTCTATATCAATGTAGTGTTCGCCGTATTCAGCCTGCCTTGCGTGTGGTGTGCCACGCTCTTTGGATATGTCTGGATCGTAGACACAGTGAGCGACCATTTTTTCAGCAGATCGGAAAAATTCGGGCATCTCTTCGGGCAGTGCTTTGACTGCTGCTTGTGTGAGGATATCGTGTCCGCCACCCCACCATGCCCACGCAGGGGTGGTAAGGAGTATTGAAAATAGAATAAGGATATTATAGAAACGTTTCATAATTCTCCTTTTGTTGTTAGTCTACCGCCAGATATTCTGCAGGACTCGCTTCCTCCCATTGGAACTGGAGTTCGGCGGTCTCATGAGGCTTAAACGATGTCGCAACTGTCTCTACAGCGGGTCCGACGATGTCGATTTTGTCAAGATCTGCGATGCCATAGCCCATTTCATTTGCGTAATGGAACAGCCCAATCTCTAAGGGTTCAAAACCCATCGCTTTTGTCGTGGCTGCGTCAGCTGCGAACACATCTCCGCTCGCAATCGCGATCCCGAGGGGAACAGAATCGGTGCCACCGGGTCCATTGCCTTGTAACCCAACGGTACCATCAACAATAGCGATATCGGGTTTAAGGTGACGTGAGAGACGAAGTAGGTTGATATTGAGCGTCTGCGCTTCGCGTGGAAGCACTCGATCTGCGTGACTGTGGTAGCCGTGCATTTTTATCCGATCTTCCTTATGCAAGGTACCCATAATCATATTCTTCATGGCGAGTGTCACTACACCAGCATCGTGTGTTTTCGCGATAGCAACAGAGATCGTGCAGGGGCAATCGAGGACTATCTTCGGCATCCGCACAGTATCTTCGTTACGTTCAGCAAGAAAAACCGTGGTTTCTACCCATTCGGTTTCCTGATGCAAATCCACGAGTCGGATCGGTAGATCGTACTCGGCTTGAAGTGCCTCATACCCGAAAACTTGGAATGCCTCACCGGAGAACGCTTCATTTGCGCCCTCAGCAACAATTATCTCTTTTGGCGGATGTGGAGTACTCAGCAGAAAATCAATCGCCCCGCGCATGGCATCAACGTGCGATGAGGCGAGTTGATTCGTGCTGGAGAGAAAATTCGGTTTTAACAGGACCTGCTCACCGACTTTTGGTGTAAGTTCATCCCGTATATTGTCCAACGCCTCAAAAACGTTAGAGCGTCGCCTGCCGGTTTTGGCAAGCCCAACTTTCGTACCCATCGGTCCCTCCTTACCTTATTGCTTATTGTTAGTGTCCTAATCCTCAATGTTCTTCACCAAATCAAAAACCCAATTTTGACAGGTGTCCCTACCCGTTACTGGGAGGGGAAAATCGGGACAGGAACCTAATTGTTAAAAAATCAATCAAGAATTTGTCGTAGAAATCCCTCGCGTTTTTCTAATAATGTGTTCGCGTCCGTTGGATTCAGTCCTTTCGCGAGCATTACAATGGCGAGTTTGGCGCGACCGTCTGCCCGTGCTAATGCTTCCTCAGCCACCGCAGCATCAACCCCAGTGACGGCTTGGACAATTCGGATGCTCCGCGCCACCAATTTCGTGTTAGAGGCGTGGACATCTACCATCAGGTTGTTATAGATCTTACCGAGTTTAATCATAGAAACAGTCGTCAACATGTTCAGAATCAGTTTTGTGGCTGTTCCTGCTTTCAATCGGGTTGAGCCAGCGATAATCTCAGGTCCGACAATGGGTGTTATGAAATGCGTTACCCAGTCCTTCGATTCCTCAGGCGGTGGAACACAGCAGAGGAATATGGTTGTCGCGCCAATGGTGTGTGCCTCCCTCAAAGCCCCTATAACGTAAGGGGTTTGTCCACTGCTTGCAATTCCAACGAGCACATCTTGTGATGTGAGGTGTCGCTCTCGGACAGTGCGTGCACCGCTTTCAGGCTTATCTTCTTCACCTTCTACTGAACGACGTAACGCAATGTCCCCACCGGCAATTATCCCTTGGACCATCTCTGGCGGCGTACTAAAGGTCGGTGGACATTCAGAGGCATCCAATACCCCAAGTCTACCACTCGTGCCCGCGCCTACATAAAATAGCCTGCCACCGGTGCGGAATGCAGCAACACATAATTCGATAGCGTGTGCAATCGCTTCCGATTCTGCTTCTACTGCCTCAATCGCTTTCCGATCTTCTTCGTGAAAAATTCGGATGATTTCTGACGTTGACTTCAAATCAATATCAAGAGAATTCAGGTTTTGCTGTTCCGTTGTTTTAATTATACCTTGCGGATTTTTTAATTATGCCTTGCGGGAGAACTATGTGCATTAAAACTTTAACGTGCGCCCCTTAAATCCGCCCTCCATTTTATTACGGGCTAACGTTTTTGAAATTTTTTAAAAACGGAAACCTATTGATCTGACCCAGTGCCCTTCTATAAACTCGCTTGTGCTAACAACACAGCACCATACGCAGGCTCATGTTTTGGGAGTTGCACCGATGCCTGTGGTTGAATCCTCGCAAACCGGTGGCGGAGTTTATCAGCGAACATCGTTTGATGAATAAGGTTACCACCACTGAGAACAATATCAAACGGTTCTGTGAATTCCAGCTGTTCAATTACACTCACTGCGGCACAAACGAGTTCATCAGCAGCCTTGTCAACAATACGTTCTGCAACCGCGTCCGCTGTTCGGGCAGTATCAAACACCGCCTCTGCCAACTGGGCAATTGTATCTCGACTCGCGGCATGCACCCAGCGAATCAGTTCGCTCGGTTCGTTGAGTTCAATTCTATTGAGGATTTGATCTGTCAAGTCGGTTTGGACATCTCTGCCATCAGCGGCACGGGCAACGGATTGGAGTCCTTTTATAGCAACGTCGTAACCGCTCCCTTCGTCTCCAAGGAGATATCCCCAACCACTCGCGCGTGCTTCTCTACCATCGGTGTTGATGCCGTAGACAATCGCACCCGTTCCAGAGATGACAATGACACCTTCCTGTTTCCCCGTGCCACCCACGAGAGCGATATGTGCGTCGTGGGTCAAAATCCGATTCTGATAGATGCCAAGTTCGTCACAAATCCGTCCAATCACTTCTCGGTCTGCCGCGCGTCCCAAACCAGCCATACCCAAACAGCACCGGACAGCACTTCCTGATGGAACGCCTGCTTTTTTGTAAAGTTCCGCGATGAGGTCTTCCAAAACTGCTTGCGTTTTCGCTTCGCCAACGACGTGGTAGTTTGCGGGTCCTGCTTCCGCTTGTGCGAGGCGTTGCCCCGTTCCTGTTGCCAGAATACCGATCGTTTTCGTGCCGCCGCCATCAATTCCAATGATGTACATGATACTTTGGATAATACCTCTATGATAACTTGACAATTCGGCTTACATCCTCTATAATGTAATTTACACGATTTAGCAAATAGTTGCAATAAAATTTTTATCGGTAGGTGTGTCAAAATGCAGAATAAAAACTACATCGCGCTCATGATTTTATGTGGAAGCCTTGTGTACCTCGGTTGCTCCCAAGATACGGTGCAATTTGAATGGCGACAACTTGAAAGCGGGACGGGTGAGCATCTTTACGGCGTCCATTTTATAGACACGAAACACGGATGGGCAGTCGGCACTGGTGGAACAGTGCTCTCTACGGTTGACGGTGGAAGTTCTTGGAAAGCCGCTGCGATCTCGAAGGACACACTGACGCAGGTTAGTTTCGCGACGCCAAACAACGGTTGGACTGTCGGCATTGGACAGGTGCATTACACGGGCAGCGGGGGTGCCTCATGGAACTTGCAACATCAAGCACGCGGCACCGGTAAGACCCGACCCGGCATCTTGGATTTACATTTCGCTAACACGACGCATGGCTGGGCTGTTGGCGGAAAAGGAACAGTGCTCAAAACAGAAAATGGTGGAAGCCGTTGGGAAAATCAAAGGGATCTGTCAGATAAACACTTATGGAGTGTATATTTTGTTGATCCAGCACACGGATGGATTGTTGGCGAAGAGGGTGAAATTCTCCATACCCAAGATGGTGGAAACCGATGGATTCAACAGCGAAGTAACGCCGAGCAGCCTTTATTCGCTGTCCATTTTGTAAATGTGACGCACGGATGGGTTGTTGGGACAAACGGCTTGATTCTCCATACCATTGATAGCGGAATGACATGGGTTCGGCAGAGAGTCCCTGTAAATCAGACCCTACGCGACATCGCCTTCCGAGACGAGAAACGCGGGTGGGCAGTTGGTGAAAAAGGTCTAATCCTCCATACAACAGACGGCGGCAATACGTGGAATCGCTATCCCACACCGGCTCAGCATAACTTGCAGGCTATCTATCTTCAGAAAAATGCCGGTTGGATTGTCGGTGCGAAAGGCACTATCCTGAGAGGGCACTAAGACTGAGTTTTTATGTCCACAATTTGTGAATCCAAATAGAGAGACATAGCACAATTCCACTGATAGCAATCGTATTTTGAGTGATCGGTGAGCAACGGGTCCAAGCGTTTTTTAACCACATCGGAAAGAATGCCGATCCAATAGCCAATCCAATAATTAAATAAGAAAACGGATGGTAACGCCATGCGTCTGCGAAATGTCCGTGTGTTAAAACAATACATGCCCGCGTCATTCCACACCCAGGGCATGGAATATCGGTTACTGAATGAAGTATACACGGAACCAATGAGACCTCTGCTGGTGACATTCCTGAAATTGTGGTGTAAATCCCTACTACACCCAATCCGATAAGAAAGAAACGAGCGAGAAATATATGGTTAAACATTAAGGGGTTCTTTCGTAGAGTTTGTTGATCTGGTACTGTTGAATAGCGAGTGAAGCAACACCAATACCGAAAATCGCTAACAGAACGCAAATGATAGGCAGGTTTGAATCAAATGCCAAATCATTATCAGCCTGAACTTTATTGATGCCATTTGCCATCTTGTACTCATAATAGATACCGAAGATGCCGCAAGTAATAATCGAAAGTAAAAGCCAGAGCCAAAAAGAGTACTCATCCCGCCTCAACCAAGCATTAAGTGTTGCCATCTGTTTGTATTGCCAGTAAAGCCCATAGATACCACAAGTAATCAAGCTTATTAAAATTCCAATCACGATCCCTCGTCTACCTTCGGACTCCGGATACGGGTGTTGATTAAGCATAAAATCCTCCATTTTGTGAGAACACAAAATTTGTTAAGAGTGTTTCCTCAAACAGCACTATTTTGATTGTCTGCTGCCATAAGACAAGCGAAACTGACTTTCCTACAGGACGTTATCACACGGACTATTCACGCGGAAGCGAAACTGTATCCAGGACGACGATCTCACCAGCAATGATCTTTGCTTTCAGCGATTCAACAGTCGTTATGATGTCGTCCGAAAGTAGTGATTGGTTATGTTCATCGACGGCATAACTCACACCACCATCTTTGAGTCCGAAATATCGGATCCCTGCCATAAAATTGTCCTCAGCGGTTTCGCGGATGATGCGCTGTACAGAAGCCGAAATCTCTTTTGTCATACTTGTCAAGACAATCCCGGGGGCAAGGTGGTTACCGTTGGAGTCAACCCAAATGATGAACTTTTGCTGTTCTTGGGCGGCTTCAAGTACTCCTTGACCCGACCCGCCGGCAGCGACATAAATCACATTAATACCGTTTTCATATTGTGCCAGTGCCAATTCTTTCGCTCTATCCGGTTGTCCAAAACCGGCGACACTCTCGCTAATGTATGCTACGGAGATTTCGGCATCTGGATTGATAGCTTGAATCCCAGCGACCTAACCCGCTTCAAATTCGCGTAACAACGGAACATCCACTCCACCAATATAGCCGATTTTACCGCTTTCCGATTTTAAAGCCGCAATTGCCCCGACCAGAAATGAACCTTCGTTGGATTTATAGTTCACAGAAGCCACATTTGGAATGTCAAGAACAACATCAAAAATTGCAAATTTGACATCAGGAAATTCCGGTGCTACACGGGCAAGCACGTCTCCCATTTGATAACCTGCTGTCAAAACAAGTTCTGAATTTTGTACTGCATCTCTTAGGAGCATTTCGGTAGCGATCGGATCGTTTTCCATACCGTTTACTTCAATTAGCGTAATTCCAAGTTTTTCCTCTGCAGCTTTTACACCGATATGGAAGGCATCACAGTAAGCCGCCGAACCAACGCAATCGCTCGGATATACCATGGTTACACGAAGCGGTGCTACATCTGTTTCACTCGGTGACTCAGTGAGAATGACATCTTGAATTGCCTCGCAACCACAGATTAAAAGTAACCCGAATGCTATAAAAAAGTATTTGCTAAAAATGCTAAAATTTTTCACATTTTCTCCTAAAAAGTATGCTGCAAGTATGAAGTTAAAAAATTATGTCGTCAATGGAACTGACCCATCCGGATTTCACAGGAAACGTTCCTCACAAATCTGATATGGATCATTAGTATAAACGCGGTAGATGACACGTCCCGAAAAATCAAGCATATCTTTCATTTTGTCATAAATAGCTGGATGGGATACACGTTGTAAAGCCGAATGACGTGCGACCCACTCGGTTTCTAAACTCTCGTCACTCGTGGTCAATTCGCCAGAGACGTAATCTCCTAAGAAACCAAACGCCAATTTAGTGGGTGTTTTGATGTTGGAGTAGACACCAACCAGCGGCCCAATTGATGCAGTGATACCTGCCTCTTCTTGAATCTCGCGTTGTAACGCTTCAATAAGGTTTTCACCTTCTTCAACTTGACCACCTGGAAATTCCCATCCACGGCGCGGACTCCGTATGAGCAAGATTTTACCGTCGGAATGACTTATCAAACCAGAAGCAGCAACAATGTGTTTTGGATGGTTCATTTTACAAGACCTACCCTTACAGTGTGAAGAAAATGGGTCTACACGCTATACACCTATTGCATACCCATCGCGCCGTGGATCGGCGCCCCCCATAAAACTTCCTTCCGTTGGATCAAAGGCAATACCCTGACCGCCGCCGACAGTTGCAGTCCAATCGGGCAACACTTCTACCTCATGCCCGCGTGCTTCCAATGCCGCACGGACAGCAGCAGGAATACGTCCCTCCATACTGACATGCGTTCCGGGATTTATCAAGCGAACGCGCGGTGCTTCAATCGCCGCCTGAATGTTCATCCCGTGTTCAATCAGGTTCAACACCATCTGTAGTGTCGTTTGAAGAATACCGTGGCTTCCCGGTGTGCCAATCGCAGACTTGGCACGGCGACATACACATCTCTATCCGTTTATGCGGTCCAACGGCGTTGGGACTCTCTGGAATTCTGTCGAACCAGTTCATAAAGTTGTTGAGAAACATTCCCGTTGAACCGAGAATTACGCCTGAACCGAAGGGTTGTCCAAGACTCTGCGTCACAGCGACGATATTGCCCTCTGCATCAGCAGTGTCAAAGTGGGTTGTACATTCGGTCGTCCAGTCGTCAGCTACGATCTCGCCCGGAAGTTTGTCCTTGGACCAACGCTCACCACCGCTGACTGCAGCCTGTTCACCGATGCGTTCGCGTTGCGCACGTGCGTAGTCTTTGGATAACAGCCGTTCAATCGGTGGGTTCGGACGCGGGGCGTATTCGGCTCTATCCGCACTTGCTAACTTAATCGCTTCAATCAGTAGATGTAAGTATTCTGGGGTGTTGTGTCCGAGTTCACCGAGGGCATCGTCTTCCAGAATATTCAGGGTCTCTAAGTACTGAAAACCGGAACACGGCGGGGGTGGGCAGTAGACTTCATAATCTTTGTAGGTAACAGAGATCGGTTCCTGCCACTCTACTTCAAAGTCAGCCAAATCCTTTTCGGTAATCAGCCCATCGGTTTCTTCGGAGAAACGGACGATCTCTTTGGCAATGTCGCCGCGGTAGAAGGCCTCTGCGCCACCTTCGGCGACCTGTCGGAATGTGTTCGCCAAATCCTTTTGCACCAAAACTTCGCCGGGGTGTGGTGTTCTCCCTCGTGAGGCGATAACCTCTTCAGCTCTTTCAGAGAAATAGGGGCGGGCACCTGCGATGAATTCGGCATTCTTGACGGTGACGGCGTATCCATTTTCTGCCAATTCAATCGCTGGCGTAAAGATGTCCAAGTGATCCATACTGCCGTAGCGTTCTAAGAGTGCGAGCCATCCGCCGCAGCCACCCGGCACCATACCGGCACGAATACCAACCTGCTGGCTTTCGAGGGTCGGATAGACATCCAGTGTCGCCGCGTAGGGGGCAGTCCCCAGATAATCTATCACACGGTGTGTTTTTTCCTTCGCATTATACAGCAACATGTACCCATTGCCGGCAATACCCGACATATAAGGTTCAACGACGTTGAGCGTTGAAGCGACTGCGACTGCCGCATCAAACGCGTTGCCGCCAGCGAGCAACATACGTGCCCCAGCAAGACTCGCAAGCGGATGTGCACTTGTTGCCATTCCGCGTGTACCTGTTACCGTGGAACGGTGCGTTGTGCCATAAGATGGAAATGCCATGCGTATCTCCTTGTTTTTTTCTATAGTAAGTTTTATGGCAGATTTTAGAATCGGCGAGGTTACAAACCTCGCCTACCTATTTGAGGTATAAGTCTCCGAAACCGGT
>JAGWBV010000064.1:0-15417 GCA_021295715.1 Candidatus Poribacteria bacterium
TACCAGTTAAGGCTGGATATATTAGTAACCAAGCCAAGGTGCTATTACGTCCCAAGCGAGTTCGAGAATGTTTTTTGAGCGTTCTTGGATAGTTGGCTTTTTCCACTGGGTCGCATTAGTAATAGGATCTAGCATGTCAAGCCGTACTTGTTTCTTGAGTAAATTTTCGGTGCGCTTCGGGAAAGTTAAGCCTTCTTTCTTCGCTTGTTCAAATTGACTTTTTCTTTCTGGTTCTGTTTTTGCGGCTAACGCACGGTAAAATAACTTTTTCTTAGTCCAAGAGGCGTTACCAACGCTTGAATTTTCCTTTTGAGGAAGGAGAATAATGTTTCCTATTGTATGGCGAGTATATTGCTGCCTGTAAATTTCCTCATCCCAACCACTATCGGGCTTTGCATCTGGAGCAACGTGTTCAACGGTTGCATATTTACTGTTTTGCCATTTACTAAAGTTAAGATAGGCTAATTGATCACTGGGCGTTATTCCATCGCGTGTAAGAAGACCTGGATTCTCTTGATCCGCCGTAGCATTATCGGAAGCCGCAAAGAGCAAGAACCGACACAAAGGTTTTGCAGAACTGGCTAGGGGTACTTCACATACTCGAGAAACCCAAGTTTCCTTATTATCCACTCCGATACGCGGAGCTTCCAAATATTCTCTCAACATCTTCTTGAGATCATCTAAACTGAGAAGCGAATTTGAATAATCTAATCCAGTACAAAGTGTTCCCATCATCTTTCTAAAGTCGGTATCAATTCCTCCAGTAGTCCCTGTTATCGAGCGCCTTAGGACGAGAAAAGCGGTTAGTGCCATCACAGCGTCAGCGAAAGTATCCTCGTTTCCATCCTGCTGATATTGTGCCCAATATCGTGTCATTATTGGAAGTGCTAAACTTGTTTTCATAGCAGATATAAACGCGCAGCATAGTTTTAGTCGATCGCTCGTGTCGTTGGGATGGATACTGTTGAGATATTGGATAGAATCACGATTCCAATAGGTTTGCCTAAATTCTGCTATATCCGCCAACGATTGAACGATGATATATTTAATGTTTGAATTCACTGTCCCTTGAAATTTTTCTCTCAAATAACTACGCTGAGCAGCAAGGTTCTCTGGTAACTTATGGCCTTCAAGATGTAAGGCAAATGTAACCAGTAATTCTTTTGCCTCCTTTTGTCTTTTATCAATTTCAAAATGGTTTAAGTTCTCTTCAAGTCTTTCAAATTGTTTTGCGCTTTCAGTTCTACTAAAATTTGTATTCCCATTTTCACGTTCAAAACTCATTACGAGAGGTTTAAAAGTCTGAATAGCTGTCAGAGGTTCACCAGTTGTATTAAGAGAGTCAAAAATATCAAAGGCAGCATCTTCGTCACTTGTCTCAATCCGCATTAGAACAACTGATTTCAACATGTAATGAGAAAATAGCATAAGTCGGACAAAACCATGTGAATCGGAATTACTAACTATATCTGAAATTGCAAGGTCCTTTTCTGTTTGGTCAGACAGCGTATCCAATTTTTTAAACAAATTGCTCAATCCAGCATTCCGAAAAGCATCATGGCTAATCTGATTGAAATCTAGATCACTTTGCTCTGTAGTGTCTGCCATATCATTTCCTTTATAAATGCCTAACTCAACTTGTTTTTTTATATACTCATAGTTTTGAAAAAATCGAAGTGTATCAGCACTATCATTTGTTTGAACTGGAGAGAAAGCAGAGTAACTTTGTAAATAGTAATCGTCAAAATCATGCAAGAATGTGGCAATTACAGAATCATATTTTGCCTCAGGGTGGCTAAATGCCCGGTTATCATCTTGAGAACGAACTACACGAGGGAACCCGGACGTTCTACCACTGCTGCGAAGTTGGCCTATAACACAGTCATATAGCCTTTCACGAATAAACTTAATCTCCTTTTTTATCCAATTTATCGTAGGTTCTTGAAGACTGTTAGTGTTGTCTTTTTGTAAGTATAATTCTTCGGTTAAAGCACAACAAATGAGGATTAATGTTATTAATCTCTGCTGTCCATCTACTACAGAGAGTGAAGTTCCATTAAATGAAGATTCAGACTCCTCCTTTACAAGAATTAATGTGCCAAGGAAAGTATATGATTCATTATTAGATATGGAAAGATTATAGAATCTATTTAGGCAATCCTCTAGGAGCCGTTTTATGTTATCCTCGTTCCAATCGTAGGTCCGTTGATATTCAGGAACGCGAAAACCTACGTTTTCATTATAGCAAGTCATTGTGCCCTGAAAATGATCAGATTTTGCTGAGTAAATTTCTGAGACTGGTTGTGGCACGTAGTATCTCCGTATAATGAGTCCTAAAGCGAATTATTATTTGTGACAAATCAAACAAGGCTCCTCATCATCCTCATCATCGTGGACATCGGTTAGGATTTCTATCAAACGGCGGTTCGGTTTCGCTGTTTTCTTGGATGCCATTGCTTTTTCGGTATTTGCCTTGATTTGTGCTATCCGTTCTGGATCTGACAATTCTTCTAAACTTTCGCCTTGAATCCACGTGAACCGTTCACCTGTCTCTTCATTGAATTTCTCGTAACCTTTGGCGAGTTCAAAGAGGTCTGGATGTTCCTCTAACAGTCCTACCCATTCGGATTTGCGTTGGAAGAAACAGAAGTAACACCCAGAGCGCGTCCGCCACTGGTAATAATCAGGCAAACCGAGTCCGCTTTCCTCCAGAATTCGATAGACATCCTCTTTGGTGATACCGTCTTCTTTGAAAGGGTACTTGGGTTCAATGTTGCGGAGGGAGGCGGTTTTCAGCGGTTTATAGCCGACACGGTCCTCGTCGGCGCGGATAGCGACGTAGTTATACGCGCTATCTTCGCCAACGTATTCTTCAAAAGGTTTGATTTTGAGGTTAACGGTGCACCAGCGGACTTGAGACGACGGCAGCAACCCTCCATAAAGCGTCAGCCAATGATCAAAATCGCGGTTCTTATTTTGGTCGGAGTCCATGTTAAGGCGGACAATTGGTTTGCCGAGGAATACCTCTAATCTATCTAAAAATTCATAAGTCTCTGGTAGTTCCTTGCCGGTATCAGAAAAGAAGTATTCCATTTCTGGCACCCTGTCCCGCATGTAAACAGCGAGTGCGGAACTGTCTTTTCCACCGGAAAGACCAAGCAGATGGCGTGTCTTTTGTTCCATTCTTTCTCCTGAGGTAGGCATTTTATTGAGGACTGCTACATTTTGAGCATAACATATATGTGCCAAAATGTCAAACTGTGTTTTCTATTCTTCCTCTTGCATCAATTTTTGTGAAATACGCGCTAAAACCGCGAGACGAAATTCAGAATTTCCATCAACGTCAAATTTATCAAACACTTGTTCAATTTCGTGTTCTATTTTATTCGCTTGTTCTTCAGCTGTGGAAGATAAAGTAACGACCTGCTCCTGTTCAGGATGGTTAGGTCTCGTAATGCCTATCCGAATTGGCTCGCCTGTTGGTGATTCAGCGTGCGCCCGTTTTTCATAAGAAATTGCTTCAAAATGTCGGAACTTCCTTGCAAGTTGAGACAGGTTAATCTCAAATTGAGCTTTGTCTATGTCGTGCCACGATGTTGGTGGCTTTTTGGCAAGATACGTTGCGATTGCTTCGATCCAACTCGTGAAGTCGTGACCGCCGCTACAAACTTGGATTAAAAATCCTTTGAGTTGTGTCTCGATCGTCACTGCAAATAGAGGTTCAGCTCTATCAGCAAGTTCTGCTCGGAGTTCTTCTCTATTTGGTATTAAGTTAAAGGCTTTCACGAGCATCTGCTCTATGGCATTCAACAGGACATCATAAGCTTGTTCTAACTCTGATAGTGCGTCTTGCAGTGTGTTGAAAAAATCCGAAACAGTATTTTCGTCTGTTGCTGTTTCTGCACCAAAGGACGGAAAATCGAGTGCTTTTGGGATCTGTTTAAAAAGGAGTTCGTCTGGCTCACGCGCGTCCTGAATAACTTTGCGAAGATTTTTGGCATTATCGCTTAATTCTTGTGTCCCTAAAGTGTACTTTGGGAGTTGAGCGATAAAGCGCATCAGTGGGGAGACCACCATTAACAAATCCGTCTTCTCAGTTTCCACACGGTAGTTGAGCATCTGCAAAAGTTGTGAAAACACGTCTGTACGGATGCCAGTCATCCGGAATCGCTTCAAATCAAATTGTTGCGGTGCTTTAAGCAGTCTTTCAAAGACCGGCATTGACCAGTCTGCTATAAAGGATCCGTTTTCGTAAAGTGCGATTTCTGTTTTATAGTGGAGCATCACGGCACACAGAAGAATAGGCAGTGGGCCCTCCCTAAGACCTAATGGTGGATTCTTGAGTTGTTGATAGAGATCTACAACAGATTGTCGGTCGCTCTCACACGCTTCAAGAAATTCCTCAATAGCGTTCCATGTATGTGCTATTCTGTTTCTGTCATCTATTTTTGGTGGATGAAATCCCCACACACTTTCAACCTCGCGGTGTACCCCTGTATTCCATAGGAGAGAACGATAGATACTCATTTCGGGTGGATAACCAGTGATACCAAGGTTTTCTTGATCGCCGTTTTCAAGCATCGCTTGAATCAATTTTTTTCGAGCTGTAGTTGCAGCACCGGAGATTTTACGCCGATTAATCAGTTCATTTCGGATAAGGGGAGTTTCATTGTAGACATCGTCACAGATTCTTGACAGGTATGTGTTTCTTGCTTTTGTGGAGTTAATACCTGTAGGTTGCCCTTTGTGATACCATGTGCAAAAATCTTCGCTATTGTCGCCAAAAATTTCTGTTAACCGATTAGATACTTCACGTTCTGATTCTATCATACGTATGGAGAGTTCGCGTCTTGCGACCGCATCACCGTCGAGTTCAGGTGTGTTTCCATCAATCCAGTGTAAGTAAGCAAGTTGAGTAACGGCATCTCGTAGAAGACCTATGGAGCGCGGGATCCCAATCAACACTTCTTTTCGATTTTCAGCGTTGCTATCGTTTGCTTTTTCAATGAGTTTTGTGACTTCTTTTTCACTTGCGGGCAGTGCATAGAGAACAAGTCCGTCTTCATCGCCGAGAGGCTCTCTCAAATCTGTGTCAAAATTCTCAAGGTCGGTGTATCGAACGGCAAAGTAGCGCAAGGTGCCGGTTTGGAATAGGTGTCGTCTTGCAACGAGTGGGTTTGTCGGCATGTAACGAGATAAGTCAGTAGCAAGGGCGACTTTAGTGTCAATGTGTGCGGCTGCATCGCGAAGTCTAACCTCAATGTCGATATCGCTCCCTTCCCAAAGTGCGTAAACATTGTTGTAACTACGGTAGGTGATTATTGAGCGTCTTTTTAAAGTCGAAAGTGTCCTTTTAAATTCATCTGCGAATTCTTCTGTGTTATCATCTAAGGCATAATAAAGCAACTCCTCTGAGGCTTTCAGATTTGGAATTGGTTCGTTAGCAATACCGAGTAACCCAATGGTTTTAATGAGTCGAACTACCATAGGAGAAGGGTCGGCTAATTGAGTTATAGTAGATTCAATCTCTGCCCATTTTTTACCGGTTTGCGAAGTGTAGAGACGATTCCCGTGTGTAGTGTTAAGGTAGTCGCAAAGATCAGCCAACGAAAATGTAGGTAAAAAACTGCTTTTGTAGTGTTGAAGAGACAAAAAATCTTGTAGTCCGTTCGGTTCGCTTGAGCTGAGGAAAGCAAAGAGGGAGCGTTCATTTTGCGCGAATCGTCGGAAAATTGGACCAATAAGAAGTGCCACTGTCGGATGGAGCGGTAGACAGTTCTCCAATAAATGAATAAATTCGTTCTCGTCAAATTGACGCGGTTTAAGTCCGAGGTTGATTGCTGGTTTGAGAATGTCTTTCCCGACAACATCTGAACGTTTCTCCAGTGCTGTCCCGACTAAACGAAGCACATGTTCGGTGGATTCTAAAAAGGCGATATCCTCGAATCTTCCTTGAACTTTTGTCCACTCTTCTTGTTCCGATTTACCGGCATGTTCCGCATAGAGTTCAAAAGCCTGATGGAGAATTGTCATCAAAAAGAGTGGAGTTTTCCCGCTTCGGTCTGCAAATTCGGCAAGTGTCTGTAGAACAAACATGTCCCCTTGCGTCGGATGTTGCGTAGCGTACTCAAGAAACTTCCCAAGTTCATCGATCACTAACAATAAACCCCGCCCGCCCTTTTTCTTGATAGAGAGCGTTGCAGACTCAAAAAGATGTGTAATTTCAGATGCTTGCAGAGGAGGGTCATTAGCAGTGATTTTCAATAGTTTTCTGATTTTTTTCGGGAGTGAGCTATTAGACGGGATTCCAAAACTCTTAAGTCCGTTCTCTAAACCGTTCAGCAAGGCAATTGAGAGTGGTGAGCGTTCACCGGAGATAAGTACCGGACAGAAATCTGATAGGGGTTTTCCATTACCATTTGTGGTTGTGAATCTTTCATACAACGAAACATCTCCACGCTTCAACAGATCTAAAGCCTGTTGCGTTGTGGGCGCGTCGGAGTCTCCGAGCAGCTTTGCGGCGAAGAGAGCAAATGCTGATTTTCCTGACCCGTAGGGACCTGTAAGGGACCATGCCTTTGATGCCTTTTCATTTTCGAGCGTTGAAACGACGCGTGATAATGTGTCTCGTGCAGTAGCGGTCAAAACGTATCCATCTAAGGCGTTCTCCGTATAGAAGTCGCGTTCGAGATGAACAGAACGCCGAAAACGCCCTTTAACCTGAAAAATATCTGATAAGGGGACGTTAAGCATAATACCTCGCTAAAAGTTCCATTGGATTTAAATTTCCATCTCGATAGACCTGTTTCAAGTCGGCAGTTTCATCATACCGTAATACTTCATTCGTAAGATGTTCAAGCCTTTCAAGATACAAAACCATCGTGTCTTCATCTAACCTGAAGATTCGTCCTGGACTTAGCGGTGCGTACATGAGGTCTCTAAAAGGCATTACTTCCCCTTCAGGAAAACTCGCATCCCAAAAGGCAAGCAACGTTGCTATAACAATCTCAATTGGTAGTGTTTCCTTTTCACCCCGCTGGAATTCATACCTATTTCTCTCTGGCAATTCGGTCATTAATTTGAGATCTACGAGCGGGCAGTCAAATGTCTCCTCAGCTATCGCAGCATTAGCATTATGGCGTGAATGACAGTAAGTTCGGATGAAGCAATTAACATCCCGTTGAAGTGTAGTATCGGAGATAGATCGAACGGATTCTTTCTGTTGTTGTGTCCACTCGGATAATTCCTTTTTAAATGTGTCGGGTGTGAATTGGTTATCCCTTGAGATATTAAATGCCCAATACCATGCAGTTGCCTGATTGATATTCGTTGCGATTTGCAAGTGAATTAACCATAAAGTCGCTGGATCATCAAGGTATGGATCGAATCCCTTTTTGTCGTCAAAAATAGCCTCACCGAGTTTGGTTGGGGTCAAACTTCCGCGTTGAGGGTCATCAACTTTTTTGATGAGTTGGGCAACGGTGCACCAGTGTCGGATAGATGCCACCATGTTTTTTCCAACACCTAAAACGACGGAAGCGTTTTCCGATGAAAATATGGTTGGATCTTCTGTAACCGCATCAACACCTTTTTTCAACCACGTATACCGAAAAGGAAACGTTTGGTGGCCCGAGAAAGACGGATTTGTCAGGTATGGTGAAGTTGCGTGTTCGGCAAGTAAAAGGTTCTCCATATTACTTATTATACGATAAATAGTCAAAAAAAGAAACAGGATTTTACAGAGGAGGCTGGGAAATTTCACCAGCGAGTAGCGAGTATAAAGTAGATGGTGTGTCGCGATCGGGAGATCGCTCCTACAAGTTATGTTCGGTGAATTCCAAGCGAATCTGAAAGCTGAGTCCAGAAAGAATGTTTTGCAAATTATCCAAGCGAGGTTCCGGTTTAGAAGCGAGTATATCGTTGAGATGCTCAGGATTAACCTTTGCCCTTTCAGCAAGTTTTCCAATCCCGCCTTGTGCCGCGACAACATCATACAGGGCTGTCCAGAGGGCTTCTGTATTACCATCCTCCTTGTAATCTAATAGGGATATCTACGAGGTCTTTCAGAAGGTCATATCTAAAATGGGTCGTTTGCTGAAGTAAAGTTTCCGTGTTCATATCCGTTTGGTGTGATATAGTTTCGGACCTCTCTGGCGATGATTTTCATATCTTAAGTATAATATATTCGTGATGCGTTGTCAAATTATGGGTCATTGGGGGTGGGTAAAGTTTTTGGCATTAGACCTCTGCCTTCTCTTGTAGGAGGGGTTTCTAAACCCGATTTTGACCTGTTTTCTCTTCAACCCCGTAGGGGTGTCATCTCTGTAGAACTTTTATGGACCCCAACACCAAACCCCGTAGGGGTGACATCTACAACCTTTGACAAAATATTTACACACCCGGTTGAGGGTTTTCGGTTGGCTATCAGAGACTACTAGTGCTGTGTCAAGTTGAGTTTGATAGTATTGTAAGTTGGATTGAAGGGATTTTCCCTGTAGGGGCAGTCCCTTGTGGCTGCCCACATCCATCATTTTAGGAGTGACACAGCACTAGTTTGTCAACGTTATTTTGATTTTTTGTAGGTGTTTTTGATTGGGTATTTCCTGCGGGTAGAACGGAGTGAAACCCGTGACAGACTACTACAAAGAGATGAGAATTTCACAATAAGCGTTTGAAAGGGTTGTTTTGTTGAAATAAAAATAACATATTGATAAATAGTGGCGTTAAAATGTTACACCAACGCTTAATGCCAAAAACTTTACACATTCAGAAAAGGCTTGATTTTTTCTACACTATCAAGTATAATACTTAATTAAGTTTATAGTAATTAAGTAGGTATCCATTGTGAAACCCCACATATCCTGTGCCTACTGTCTCAGTTTCGTGAGGAAACCGATATGGCGAAAGCAGCACAAACCTATCTCACGCTTGGAACTGAAAGCGATTTTCCGAAACAGAGACACCCTTTAAAGGGAGGCTTACTCGACGAATCCGAAACGCAGATCCGAACTGCTAAAGGAAACCGATAAAAACCGAAAAGACGAAATATTTCGCTGTAATTCGCAGCATTTCGCAGCACTTCGCAAGAAAGGAAAACCATGAACACAGAACACCAAACTGCTAAAGGAAACCGATAAAAACCGAAAAGACGAAATATTTCGCTGTAATTCGCAGCATTTCGCAAGAAAGGAAAACCATGAACATAGAACACCAAAACAAAAAAACCCAGTTACCAGAGTTGCCACGCTTCATTGAAGAGAAGCCCATTGTTTATGACGATGAACACCTTGAAGAAATCCGAGAGACCGCAGCCTTGCCACCGATCCATTTCTCACCCGACGAGATCGAGTTTGCCATCAGTATGTTTGCCAGAGGGTTCGCCCGTGGCGATGTGGTTACCTGCCTCATAGAGACTTTTCCAGAACGCCAAGAGCAAGCCGATATGGAGCCTCATTTTCGCAAACGCTTATCAGATAGACTGCGAACTTGTGACCCCACCAGTGCCGTCTTTGCGCAATCTCGATACAAGACACTTTACGATCTACACCAAGAACACGTCCGTCAGACACTCGGAAATACTTATCACCGGATAGACAGCCGGTTAAAAGAAACACTCCTCGAACGTGTTGAGGCGCAGACGGATCGGTTAGAAAAGATTGATACCCGCATAGACCACCTACACCAACTCAATAGCCGTTACCAGACGGAACACGCAGATGCCAGAATGCCGGAGGAACAGGATGACGCTTTCCAAAGGCTCCAAGCCACAGATCAGTCGCTCCTCAAGTGGTATAACGTGCGGATGAAGGAAGAACAGCAATTGATGAAATTATTTATCTCTCTCAAAACACTGGAGGCAAAACTATCAGGCATCGCAAGCCTACATGCCACATATACGCCCCAAGAATGGTAAAGAGCTACCCCAATTGCCATTTGTAGCACAAACTTTCCAGTTTGTGTCTTTAGTTTTCCACGACGGGACCGTCATAGCGATTCTGTTGCCATTTGTAGCACAAACTTTCCAGTTTGTGTCTGTCGATGCGAAAACTAAAATTTTACGCTACGGGACCTTCGCGGTCCATCAATGCTTTTCACTGAAAAATGGAGTTCGGACATCCGAAATCTTGTCTGTAGCAACTTGCGTTATTTTAGAAAGTTTACACGCTTACCATGCACATCGAAACACTTGATTACCCTTTCATCCATATCCCCGCTGGAGCGTTCATAATGGGAACGATTCCGACCGGAATGCGGAAAACCGATCCAGAGGAACCGCAACGGAGCGTTCTGCTCGATGCTTACGCCATCGGGACGTATCAGGTCACGAATGCCCAATACGCGCAGTTTGTTGAGGAGACAGGATACCCACAACCGCTGTTCTGGGACGATGCGCATCTCAATGGACCCGATTTTCCTGTCGTCGGTGTAAGCTGGCACGATGCGACTAATTTTTTGGCATGGCTCAGTGAGTGTGAAGGCATGGCGTATCGCTTGCCGTCGGAGGCGGAATGGGAGAAGGCAGCACGAGGGACGGATGCGCGGGAGTATCCCTGGGGGAATATCTGGGATGCCAGTCGAGCGAATACATCGGAATCCGGGAATAAACGATTGGTGCCGACTGGGAGTTATCCGTCGGGTGTGAGTCCTTACGGGTGCTACGATATGGCAGGCAACGCTTATGACTGGTGTTTCGATTGGTTTCACATGGAGACGTATAAGTACTCGCCTGCGGAGAATCCGTTGGGCGCGAGTGAGGGACGGCGGAAGGTAATTCGCGGGGGGGCGTGGATTGCGCGCGGAGAGTTCGCTGCGCGGTGTGCGAACCGTGCAGCGTATGAACCGATCCGCGGAATTCACAGTGTCGGTTTTCGGATTGCCATGGATATGTAGAATGGCGGTCAGCAGTACCACAGGAAAGAAGCTCACTGAGCCCCGGAGGGGCGGCATCTGTGTAGAAATGTGAGCCACCCCACACAAAAGCCCCAGCGGGGCGGCATCTGTGTAGAAATGATCTGTAAAGGTGCTATGTTTATAGGATTTCAAAGGTTTCCGTGTATCAATCCGAGAACCTCTATAATCTGAAAATCCTTGAATCCCGTAAATCCTGATTCAGACAATAAGTGCTCCGCGAAATCTGTAAAATCCGCCAAATCCGCGATTGAGATAAATATGCACAAAAAACCTTTACGCAAACACTACCAAGATTTTCGGGATGCGTTGTTGGCGTGGTTCAAGGTCTACCAACGCGATATGCCGTGGCGACACACAAATGACCCTTACCGAATTTGGGTCTCCGAGGTGATGCTCCAACAGACACAGGTCAAGAAGGTGGTGGGATACTATGAGCGGTTCATCGAACGGTTTCCAGATGTCCAACACTTGGCAGCCGCACCGCTACAGGATGTCTTGAAGGTGTGGGAAGGTCTGGGGTATTATGCGAGAGCACGGAATCTCCATAAGGCAGCACAGGTCGTTGTGAATGAGTTGGGCGGGAAGATACCGCTGGATTATGCGGCCTTTCGGAAGTTGCCGGGGGTCGGGGATTATAGTGCAGCAGCGGTACAAAGTATCGCTTTTAACGCGCCGTATGCAGCTGTAGACGGGAATATCAAACGCGTCCTGGCGCGTCTGTTTCTAATGGAGTCCCCGATTAACGATCCGAAGTCGGCGAGGTCGTTTCAGCAGAAAGCGGATGAACTCTTGGATCCGAAGGCACCGGGGTTTTTCAATCAGGCGATGATGGAGTTGGGGGCAACAGTGTGTCGTCCGCAATCGCCGACCTGTCTCGTCTGTCCCGTGAATTCGTTTTGTGAGGCGTTCCACGCCGCGCGGCAAGACGAGTTTCCGTATCGGCGCGAGACGAAACCTGTCCCAGAACACCATCTCGCTGTTGGCGTTATCTATAAGGACAACGAGGTCTTACTTACGCAGCGGCAACTCGATGGTCTGCTCGGTGGACTCTGGGAGTTTCCGGGTGGACAACTTGCTGAGGATGAAACCGCCGAAACGGCGTGTGTCCGACACATCGCTGATGCCGTCAATCTTTCTGTTACCAACGTGCGGTTCCTCACGCGTGTCAGGCATGCCTACACCCATTTCAAGGTCGTTGTGGATGTTTTTCAGTGTGACTATCAAGCGGGTGAGGTGGTTCTGACGGGTCCACGGGATGCAAAGTGGGTCGGGGTTACGGCACTGCGGGAGTATCCCCTCCCACGTGTGACGCATAAGTTCTTGGAGAAATTGATTGGGAAGTAGCCATTAGCTATCAGCGGTCAGCAGTCGGTTGGCAGGATAAAAAACATTCGGTAATTCTGCAAAAGACAATTGTCAATCACAGAAGGTCTCTATCCTGCCAATCCTTGAATCCAGTAAATCCTGATTCAGACAATTAACACCGAACATTACGAAAATAAAGGCTTAATCTTCATCAAACCACACCTACTGATCGCTGATCGCCGACTGCTAATTGCTAATTGCTAATTGCTAATTGCTAATTGCTAATTACTAATTGCTAATTGCTAATTACTAATTGCTAATTGCTAATTGCTAATTGCTAATTGCTAATTACTAATTGCTAATTGCTAATTACTAATTTGCCCCAAAACGTGCTTCGTATTTCTCCCAGACTTCATCGGGTAGCGGTGTGCTGGCGGCTCGAACGTTCGCTTCAAGCTGCTCGACGTTGAGGCTACCGATGTTGTTGCCCTGAATCCGTTCTTCTTTCAGACAGAACTGAAGCGCGAGTTGAAGCAAATTTATGCCTTCTTCAACGCACCACTCCCAAATTGGGTATGCTGCTGCAACATCACCTTCTTTTTTCCAGCGTCCTCTTTCAATCTCAGCGTCAATATCGACACCTGTGAGGATACCGCGCAAGATCGACCAACCGTTCATGACCCCGATGTCTGCTTCAGCAGCAGCAGGGAGGATGTCGTCAGCGGCGTTCTGCCGGATGAGGTTGTAGTCGTTGAAGCAGAGGATAAGGTCAACATCGCCTGTTGCCATCGCCTTGAGATGGAAATCGTGGGGACGCATCCCGTATCCGAGGTGGCGGACAAGTCCACGCGCCTTACATTGGAGCAAACCGTCGAGCGTGCCTCCCTTTTCCAGCGTCGGATCAATCTCGCCTGGGTCGTGGATAAGCATACCGTCGAGATAGTCTGTGCCGAGAAGTTCGAGTTGGTCCTCGAGGTCGGCGATTGCGCGTTCGGCGGAATAATCGGGTCTGCCTTCTCCGTAGCCACCCCACTCCGCAGCGGAATGGCAACAGAGTCTCCCGGTAATGATAACGTCCTCACGCGGGATCTCCTTCAACGCCAGACCGAGTTTCCGCATTGAATCCCCATAACAGCGTGCACAGTCGAAGTGGTTCACACCGATGGACACCGAGTGTTTAACGAGATCCACAGCCTCTTCGTCTGAAACGAAGCCGAAGTTGTTTCCAAATCCCTGCGTCCCGAACGGAATAACCGGAATACTGAGTTCTGTTCGTCCGAGTCGTCGCCTCGGAATTGTGGGAAGATCTTGATTGGTTTCCATAAAGTTCCTCTCTGTCAATTGGGTGTCAGCGGTCAGCAGTCGGTAAGAGGATATCGTTAAACGAAAACTTCTTAACTGATCGCCGATTGCCGATGGTTTCCGATAGCCATTCCTCTAATATTTGTCCGAACCCTCAAGTGGGAGGGAGACTGCCCAGATGTTCCGGTACCGAACGTCATTGCCATGGTCTTGCAGTTTCAGTGGACCCGGTGTAGAGGCTTCTGAATCGATACTTCCGCCGGTTGTGCCAGCGAGTTGCGCGTTGTTGATGATGACCAAGCCGTTCTGAATAACAGTTATCCGGGGACCTTCAGTCATTTCGCCTGCATCGTTGAAGCGGGGTGCCCGGAAGGTAATATCGTAGGTCTGCCACTCAAGCGGTGGTTTGCAAGCGTTGACGAGCGGTGCGAACTGGTTGTAAATTGCGCCGCAATCGCCCATTCCGGGGACTTCGATGCCGTAAGAATCCAAGACTTGGACTTCATATCTGCCTTGAAGGAAGACACCGCTGTTGCCTTTTGCCTGTCCTGTTGCTTCAGGCATATCGGGACATCTAAATTCGACATGAACGAAATGATCCGTGAAGGTTTCCTTGCTGATGACATCGCCGCTACGCGGGACGACAAGCATTGCGTCGCCTTCGACCTGCCAACCCGGTTCGCTCCCATCTAAGCTTGTCCAATTGCTGAGGTCTGTGCCGTCAAAGAGGATGACAGCGGATTCTGGAGGAGTTTGTGTCATGAGTTTTCCTTTCGCATGCTATGCATGAGCAAATTGATGTAATGAAAATACAACTTTTTTATTTTAACGCCGGTTTGAAAATAAACTTGTAGGTTGGGTAGAGCGGTAAACACCCATAGAAAGCCGGGTAATATGAACAGATATTTCGTTTTTCAAGACCACTTTCTGTATCAATATCAAACTCACGTTATTTTAACGAAATTCGCTTTTTTGTCAAGGGATTATGGGTTTCACGGCAAGGCTATTTAGTTTTTCTTTTTTATGAAGATTTTGAACCCCCCGGTCCGGTAGGTGCGGTTTCCTAACCGCACCGGATCCGCTCAAAGTCCATAATTTCTTAAAACTGAATGGCTCTGGGTTTCGGCAGAGCCATTCAATTGTCACGAACCATTTTTGTGGGAGGGGTTTGTAACCCCGATTCTTGCGAAAACTAAATGACGCTGGGTTTCACGGTTGAGATGGGAGTGCCTGAAGGACGGGAATGACGTAACTGTGAATCGTCCGACCTTCAACTATATCTGTCTCCGCTCTGGATTCCGGATTTTCACGATAATCAAACACCACAGAGTAACCTTCTGTTGCGTTTTCTGACTTAAGGTATGCTGCGAGTTGTTGTTTGCCTGCCTGATAATTTCGTTCGCTGCGTCGGACCTTTGTTTCGACAATGTAAGTCTGTCCGCTGTGCGAAATGACGAGATCGGCTCTGCCTCGTCCGGTTGGAACTTCCAAATACATGGCGGCACCAACGATTTTCACAAATTCATCGAGATATGCGAAGAGGAGGTATTGCCCGACGAATTCTTGCGGGGTATCCGGGACTTGGAGGATTCTGAATCCTGCGCGGGCGATGAAGTCTTTAAAATTTTCGATGAGTCGCTGCATTTGAAGCTGCCCCGTCAGTGCGATATATTCTGAGAAGTCGATAGAACTGTCTTCAGGGAAGTATTCGTCCTCAAGTCCGTTTATAAGGGATTGGAATGCCTGCAAAACTCGGTACAAATAGATTGGATTGAGAATTTGACACATTCCGTTTTCATCTGGTCCGATGATACCGTAAGTCGCTAGTGCTGTGTCAAGTTGCGTTTGATAGTATTGTCAGTTGGGTTGAAGGGATTTTCCCTGTAGGGGCAGTCCCTT
>JAGWBV010000064.1:15522-16185 GCA_021295715.1 Candidatus Poribacteria bacterium
CTGATAATGTCATTATCGAAATTAAAGCGTCTACTTTCTTGGTAAAAAGCGATACGCATAAGCATTCTTTCAAAGCGTTGATCTCTACGTACATTTGTAATCAGGTGTGAAATGTTAGTGTTACGCTCCCTCAGGAGTTGTTTGTGTGCCTCAGAAAAGTGGACTATCTCAATCGTTTCGCTTTTGGGGATACCGAGTTCCTCAGTGAGAATCTGCGCGAACCTATTGACGAGGAACGGTTGTCCTGCTGTCTGTTTATGGATCGTTTCAACGACTTTAGAGGCGAATTGTTGTCCGACCTCGTCGGTGTACTGGGTAAGGAGTTCACGAACCTGTTCTAAAGTGAAGTTTCGGAGTGTGAACTCGTCCTGTATGTTGAACGGTGAGATGGAGCGATCGTAATTGAGTTGTGTAATGTTTTTAACCCCGACAATACCGACACTATACGGGGAACGGACCTCGCGTCCAGTGAGATATATCCGGCGGAGTGAACGGAGAAATCCGTTGATAGCGTCCTGTGGAATACCGTCGAATTCGTCGATGATAAGGAAGATCCGTTGGTTTTCCGCTAAGGTGGTAAACTGTTCAAGGGAATTGTCGGTTTTGGAATCCCAATCCTTTAGGTTTGGGAGGAAAAACCGCCCTCTTGGAAAGGACCAAAGC
>JAGWBV010000064.1:16232-29337 GCA_021295715.1 Candidatus Poribacteria bacterium
GCATTACCGCTTGGTAATGTGTCTGCCTCCCACTCAACAGGGGATAAATACCTGATACCTGATAGTCCATGAGATTAACATTTATATATCCTGTGTATCCGACACAGGCAGAAGAAAGAATATTAGAAAAGTGGTTGGTACACCTTTGCGACCTTCAGAACTCCGCTCGCCACGATAGACTCGTTGCGTATGAGACGGAAGGTGCTTTTGTGTCGCTCTCTGACCAACAAACCCTTCTCAGGGTCGCGCGCGAGACGTATAACGACTTCCGTGAGGTTCCCCAAGATTTTCAAAACCATGCGCTCCGCAGAAACGACAAAGCGTTTACAGCTTTCCGTAAACGTTGTAAAGAAAACGCTGCGAAAAAAGGTTACCCTCGCTATAAAAAGCGTGTGCGTTCTCTGACGTGGAGTCTTCGCAAATATACCCATGCGTCTTGGAGCACCTTCTTTCAGTGGTGTGCCGACATAGCCGAAAGAGACGGTCTGCACTTCCACCAAGTTGACCCGAAGAATACCTCGCAAACCTGCTCTGCTTGTGGTCAGAAGTCGCAAAAGAAACTCTCTCTTGCGATACGAACCTTTAATTCTCAGTCTTGTGGAACTTCGTTAGACCGAGACCATAACGCTGCATTAAACATACTTTTTAGGGCGGAAACCTGCGCCCATCGTGGAGAGCGTTGGGTTACCGACCTCTATGAAGGGACCTACAAAACGCAAAACAGTTATTGCTTTTTGCTACAGGAACAAGTCTTTAGGCTTGGGTACATTGACAAAAGAAGATGGTGTGCTATAATAGAATTGTATTTGGGCGTGTGCGGTGGACGCGCCTGCAGTCATAGGGATAAGAGAATTGAGAAGCGAAGCGTTATGCTAAAACCGAAACCCAGCATTGACACGATTCAACCCTATCAGGGCGGTAAACCGATTGAAGAGGTCCGGCGCGAACTCGGCATTACCGATATTATCAAACTGGCATCCAACGAAAATCCGTTAGGCCCCTCGCCGTTAGCGATGCAGGCGATCTCAGAGAGTGCGACACAGGTGCATTTCTATCCTGACGGTAACGCCTACTACCTTAAAGAGGATCTCGCAGCGTCCCTCGGAATTTCTGCTGAACATCTGATCTTAGGAAACGGGTCGAACGATGTGTTGCAACTCGTCGCCGAAGCGTATGTCGCACCCGGTGATGAGGTCATCTATGCAGCTGGAGCATTCGTTGTCTATAGTGTCGTGACGAGGTTGTGCAGTGCAACAGCGGTCGTCGTGCCGATGGTAGCGCATACACACGACCTCTCTGCCATGGCAGCGGCGATTACCGATAAGACGAAGGTCATCTTTGTTGCGAATCCGAACAATCCTACCGGCACGATGGTCACAGCGGATGAGACAGTGGCGTTCATGGAACGGGTGCCCGACCATGTGTTGGTCGTTTTTGACGAAGCCTATTATGAGTACGTTGACCGTTCAGACTATCCACAGACGCTCCCGTATGTGTTAGAGGGACGAAACTTCATTATTACTCGCACTTTTTCCAAGATTTACGGGCTGGCTGGGTTACGCATCGGATACGGCATCGCACCACCTCCGTTGATTGAGACGTTAAATCGGGTTCGCCAACCTTTCAATTGCAGCTTAGTTGGGCAGGCAGCGGCGCGAGCCGCACTCAAGGATACCCCACACGTTACGACGAGTCGAGAACAGAACGCTATCGGGAAAGCCTTTCTCTACGGCGCATTTGACAATATGGGACTCCGTTATGTCAAAAGCGAGGGGAATTTCATTATGTTGCACCTCGAACAATCGGGGACGGATATCGCCGAGGCACTTCTGAAAGAGGGAGTCATTGTGCGTCCGATTACAGGCTACGGCTATCCGAATGCGGTGCGTGTAACGATCGGCACACAACAGGAAAACGAAAAATTTATTGACGCATTGACAAAATGTAAAGATTTAAAATAATCCATGTAGGGGCAGGTCTTGTGCCTGCCCACTGATAGGTCAGGTCTTGTGCCTGCCCACGCATTGCTGACAACCATTAAAAAATATGAAAGAACTAATACAAATCAGTAACAAACGCCTGACGCGGCAAATTACGGTAGGGAACGTCCCGATCGGCGGTGGAAGTCCCATCTCCATCCAGACAATGACGACGACGCTGACGCGCGATGTCGATGCCACATTGGCACAGGTGGAACGGTGTGCAGAGGCGGGGGCACAGATTGTCCGTGTTGCTGTCCCAGAAGAACCCGACGCGAAGGCACTCGGTGCCCTTGTGAAACGTGCCTCAGTCCCGATAGTCTCGGATATCCATTTCAACTACCGATACGCACTCGATGCAGTAGACGCGGGGGTGGCGAAGGTTCGCATCAATCCGGGGAACATCGGTAGTGAAGAACGGATTGCTGAGGTCCTGTCTGCAGCGAAAGCGGCGAATATCCCCATCCGTATCGGGGTCAACGAGGGATCGCTTGAACGGGATCTCTTAGAGAAATATCCATCGCCGACAGCAGAAGCGTTGGTAGAGAGTGCAATGCGGCACGTCAAGATTTGTGAAGAACACGATTTCACGGACATCGCTATCTCCGTTAAATCGAGCGATCCGCTTCGGATGATAGAAGCGAACCGTCAGTTTGCAGCGAAAGTCCCATATCCTTTACATCTCGGTGTGACGGAAGCCGGTACAATCGACCCTCGGTATTGGAACGCTTTTGATGGAAGGGATCGGGGACACCATCCGCATCTCGATTACCGGCGACCCAGAGGAGGAGGTTTTGACTGCTAAAGAACTCCTTCGGGCATTGGGGATGGCGGATGATATGCTGGATGTTGTTTCCTGTCCGTTCTGCGGGCGCGGCGACCCTGCAGCAGACTATGAAAACATTGTCGCTGTCGCTGAGGAGCTTTTAGAGAAACACGGCATCAAAATCCCTGTCGCTGTGATGGGGTGTGAGGTGAACGGTCCCGGTGAGACCCGCAACGCTGAAGTCGGTATCCATTTGGGAGGCAAGGAGCTTGCGGTTCTAAAGGTTCGCGGTGAACGGGTACGCACCTTCCGAGGGAAAGACGAGGTCAACCCGGAGTTTTTGGCAAATGCGTTGTTAGAAGCAGCACAACAGTTAGAGACATCACAAACCGATAAATCCATGTAGGGAAAAATGAAGAATTTTTGGCAGTATATCCGAAAAGTGACTCGATTGATTCCTGTCCAGATTGGGTTGCTCGCGCTATTTTTCTGCGTTTACCATCTATTCCTGTATTACAGCATGCGCGAGATGTCTATCAATCTGGGGGCAGTGCGGTTTGAAAGACACATTTTGCCCCTTTATGCCGAACCGAGTTTCGACTTGAGTTTGTGGGTATTGCCTGCCCTCCTGGTGTGTATCGGTTTTCTATATCTTTGCCACAGATACCTGCTCTCCGGCGCGGACAGCCGTCGATTAATCTGGATAGCGATTGCTTGCTTCATTGCCATTAACGTTAGTGTTGCCCAAATTGATGGCTACCGAGAGTTAGAGCGGGATGGTGAGACAGAACGCGTCTTAACGTTATTAGAACCCTATACGCGGACTTCGTTGGAGTATTACGGCGATGTGCCGCGGGTTGACGAACTCGGAATCCGCAGGTTTCTCAGGGATTATAGTAAACCAGAAGTGTTTGACACACTTTCAGGACACTCGCGCACCCATCCGCCGGGCGGTGTGCTTTTCTTATGGCATGTTAGCGGACTCTTCGGTTACAATCTCATATCGGCATCGTTAGTTACAATTATCTTCACTGCGATCACAGTTATAATCATCTATCGTCTCGGCGATCATCTCTACGGAGAAAAGGTGGGCCGGTACGCACTTCTCCTTTTTCTCATCACCCCCAACTTCGTGATGTTCACTGGCACGTCAATGGACGGTCCCTTCAGCGTCTTCCCAATCTTGAGCGTTTACCTGTTTTATAAAGCACGAAATCAGGAAACCATATCAGACCAAAATTGGTATGAATTCCGTCCTTATAGTTTGCTAACGGGGCTTGCGCTTGCGCTTGGGATGTTCATGACGTATTCAACGGTCGTTGTGGGGGTCTTTTTGTGTGTTGTCGCCTTACTGGAACGGAAGCAATTCGTGCAGTATCTGAAAGTCTTGCTGTTCGCGACTTTGGGATTTGTTGGATTTTATCTGTTACTTTTTGTCCTGACGGGTTTCGATCCGATTGAGGCTCTCTGGGCAGCTATCAAGAAAGATGAGATGGGGATGGGGACGGGGTATGAGAGCATTGAGCGTTATTTCCATCTGAGTTTCGCCAATCTGTTTGCGTTCCTCATCGGCGTGGGACTACCAATAACGACTGTCTGGCTACGGCAGATCTTTGTTACGGTGAAAGAATGGCGGCAGAATGCTCGCTCATCTGAACAGGAGAGCAGCGGAACGCCTATCCCTTGGATATTCCGTCATGATGAAGCGTTAGACACGTTCGTCATCGGTTTCCTCATCACGCTCCTCTACTTCACATTCTCGACGCTGTTTACGATGGAGGTCGAGCGGATATGGATTTTCATGGTGCCGTTTTTCGTGATTCCGGTCGCTAAACACCTCGCGGCGCGTCACGTGTCGGATCTCTATTGGGTTGCCGGTATCCTCGCTGCGCAACTGATCGTGTCGGAAGTCCTGCTCTACACGTATTGGTAGGAAGTGGCAGTCAGTAGGTTCAAAACCGTTAGCCCGTAAGCGTAGCGGAGGGCGGATTTGAGGGACGCACGTCAAAGTTGAGACGTCCGTTGTTTCCCCGCAAGGTAAAATTAAAAATCCGCAAGGTAAAATTAAAATTCTTTATGTCATTGATTCCATGGCAAAGGATGGTGCCGAATCCCAGCTGCTCAAAACGTTGGATCGGTTGCCACCGGAGCAGTATGAAGCGTCAGTTGTGTTGAGTCGTACCGAAGGCGAACGCGTCAGGGAACTTGCAGCACTGCCCTGTGTGCGGGAAGTCGCAACGCTTGCAGGTGAAAGTAGACGCGTGCGGTTGCTCGAGAAGGCGTTTGCACTCGGTGGCATTATCAACGCTTTTGAACCCGACATCGTGCATAGCTGGTTGTGGTATTCTAATTTCCTCTGCGGACTCTCCCGTAAATTCGGACTGTGGCGACAGATTCCGTTTATCGCTTCACAACGCGGCGACTACCATGCGAGATACAGGAAATTTCGGCTCTGGCTCACAGAAAAACTCATCTACAACGCCGCCGATGTCCTTCTGACGAACGCAGCACAGATCCAACGGCATCTCCACCAGCGGTATCCAGACAAAAAAATTTTTAGCATCCCTAATCTATTGGAGTTACCCACCGAGACGTGGACACAACCACGCGCCGGGCGTTCCAATGAGAAGTTAATCGTATGCGTCGGACGGTTCGCACCCGAAAAAGGGCATCGGTACCTGGTTGAGGCGTTGAACGTATTGAACCGCGAAGAGGTCGCATGGCGATGCACATTTCTCGGTGAGGGTGAGCTGGAGGCAGAACTCCAAGCACGCACAGCGGAATACGGGCTATCGGAGTGGGTAACGTTCCCGGGGTTTTGTGAGGATGTTTTTTCTCTGCTCCTGACAGCGGAAGTTTTTGTGCTTCCGTCGCTACACGAAAGTTCACCGAACGCCTTAATCGAAGCCATGGGGATCGGGATGCCGTGTATTGCCTCGGATGTGGGGGGCATCGTGGATCTGATAGAAGATGGGAAGAACGGTATCCGAGTTCCATCACAGGATCCGATAGCTTTAGCAGCGGCACTACATCGGGTGCTGACAGACCCTGACTTTGCAAGCGAATTAGGGAGGAATGCCCGCCTGTCTATCCAGCAGAAGTTTGACAGTGCAGCGTCTATTCGGAAATTGGAAGAAATTTATGTAGGAGTTCTCAGTTGATGGCTTTTAACTCTGAAAACTGAAAACTGAAAACTATAAAATAGATGCGTAATTTTCTTAAAAATGTCATAGCAACTTTTGTTTGTCTATCGGGTATGCCATTTCTCATTCGAGAGTGGCTGTGTCGGCATAGGGTTGCTATCCTCTTGTATCACGACCCAAAATCTGCGGTTTTCGAGAAACATATCGCCTATCTCTCGCGCCATTACACGCTTATCTCACTGGATACCCTTGTCTCGGCTCTCCATCGAAAGGATTTCTCAGAGATCCCCCCGAAAAGCGTTGTGATTACAATCGACGACGGACACGCTGGCAATATCGCACTCCTACCGATTTTTAAACAATACAGCATTCGTCCAACGCTCTACGTTTGCACACAGATTATTGATACACACCGACATTTCTGGTTCAAGATAGAGGGACACTCCAAAGCAGAGAAGGAGAGGCTGAAAAGACTCCCGAACGCAGAGCGGTTGACGCACCTCAAGGAGATCGCTGACTTTGAACCTGAAAAGGTGTATCCAGACAGACAGGCACTCACCATCGCAGAAATGAAAGAGATGGCGGAGAACGTTGACTTTCAACCGCATACCCGATTCCATCCGATCCTGCCACGCTGTGCGGAGACGGAGTGTAGACAAGAAGTCCTTGAGAGCAAAACGGATTTGGAAGCGTTTTTGGGGATTACGTGTTCTCATTTCAGTTATCCAAATGGCGATTATACCGAACGTGAGGTTGAGATGGTGAAAGCGAGTGGTTTCCGTTCGGCACGCACGACGGATATAGGATGGAACTCGTTGGATACACCACTGTATCAATTGAAGGCTGTTCCGATTACCGATGACGCTGGACTGACCCTCTTCCGTTCGGAACTCACAACGATTCCGCAACGACTTAGTAGATGGATGAATTCTTTATTATATGGCAGTCAGCAATCAGTAAGAGAGTCTTCTTAAACGAAAACCTCTTACCTGACTGCTGAAAGGGTTTTCGTAGAAAACCCGACCCGACGGCTGACCGCCAAATACCTGACGGCTAATTTGCTGATTGCTATCACAGGGAGATGTCGCGTGACAGAGTGGCACCGTGCTTACATCCAGAACGCTTACCGCGAATTAGAAAACGGCACAACGCGAAATCAACTCCATACTTTGAACATCAACGCTACCGGTAAAAGGGTGTTAGATGTCGGGTGTGGACCGGGGAATCTTCTTGTTGCGCTCTCCACTGATACGCCAGAACTCCTTGTCGGTGTCGATGTGGACGCGGTTTTCTTGGCGACCGGACGTTCTCGAATTGAGGCTCTAATAGAGCCGTCTTCCGTAGATCCGCTTTTGCTTCATGCCTCGCTTCCGATCCTACCGTTCGCAGACGAAACCTTTGATCTCGTTACCTGCTTTCTCGTTATGCCGCATGTTCCTGATGACACAACCGCATTAACTGAACTGGCGCGGGTCTTGAAACCCGGTGGAACCCTCGCGATTTCTGGGCACGGCATGGGGTTTCCACTCAGGTATCTCAAACGTTTCAAACTCAAGCCGTTACAGATGTATCTCGCGAGTCTGATTTATGGATGCACTGGAAAAAAGTGGATTCGGAACACACTGCAGAACGATAAAATGATCTGTGACATCTTAGCGCGTATCGGTGTGGTGCCAGAAATGCGGCACTCTAACAAAAAGGTGCTTGGATGCGTTGCGACTTACTGGATTAAGGCGATTAAGAGTGAGGTGAGTCCTAAAGCGACACAGTAATAGGAAAAGATCGAGAATTTCCCTCGGTTGAGTATCACCAGGAGGAACCGCAGCGCCATATAGCCGACAATAAACGAGGCAAGCATCCCAGATCCGACAATGTAAAGCGGTATTGTGGTGTCTCCGACATCTCGGATTTTGAGCGCAACCGCACCGAGTATCGCAGGAATTGAGAGTAGAAACGAGTATTCGGCGGCGGTTTTAGCGGGAATCCCCAGGAATAGTGCCAGCGAGATTGTTGTACCGGAACGGGAGATGCCGGGTGTAATTGCACAACCTTGCGCGATGCCAATAAGCGGCGCATGCCACGTCTTTAGATCTTCCGTAGATGCGTCCGGAGAATCCGGTTTCTCTCTGCGGAGTCGCGGGAGTTGGAGTATAACACCGGTGAGGATTAACATGACGCTCACGATACGGACTTCGTCGAAAAAAGACTCTAATTGCGTCTTGAACACCACTGCAATAATGCCCGTCGGGATGGAACCGATGAATATCAGCCATATAAACTTGAGTTCTGCTGATGTGTTGAGCATTGACTTCGGGGGGTTCCGCCAAAATTGGGTATCCGCGACCGCAGAAAGTCCACCTACCACTAACCTCCCTATCGCATCACGATACGCGACGAGAACAGCGGCTAATGTACCGACGTGGAGCATCACATCAAAAAAGACGAGGGGTTCCTTGAGTCCGAGGAATTGCTGTGCCAAGACGAGGTGTCCTGAGCTACTGACGGGTAGGAATTCTGTTAAACCTTGTAAAATCCCGAGAAGAATCGCTTCAAGAAATGTCATGTGGTTATTGTAGCACTTAAAACGTTGGCTTTCAATGCTAAATTTTCGCACAATTGCTGAAATGCAGAAGCAGCCTGCAACATCGGCGCAGGCGGATTTAAGAGAGTAACGTTAATGTCGAAACGCACGTTATTCCTCCGCAAGGTAAAATTAAAAGTATAATGTGTTGACGCTGTTCCAGATTTGTGTTAAAATTCTTGTTAAAATGCTGAAGGAGGCACAAGGATGCGTAGAAATCTATTCCTGTTGGGGCTTACGGCGATCTGTGTATTTGCGGTAAGTCTCTCGTATGCTATTGAGGAAGGGGACATCCTCGTCTATTACTCTTTTGACAAGTTGAGTGGTGATAAAGTCCCCGATGATTCCGGCAACGGTAATGACGCAGTATTGGCTGGAAAGGGTTCCCTCGTTGATGGGGCATTCAATAAAGCTATCCATCTGAACGGTGGGGTCGTTGTAATGGAACAGAATGACTTTATCGTTCCAATCGGTGAGAAGACAGAGATTACAATGGAAGCATGGTTTTTCCTGAACCAGCACGCTGCGTATGATGGGATCATCTCGATTGAAGCCGCTGCCGGTGGATGTTGTGAATTCCGGACGATGGTGAACCCCGGTTTCAACCCGTTTTGGGATGCTGGGCATCACGCCGACAAAAGTCTTGGCAACTTCAAATTTGAATTGAAAGAGTGGTACCACTACGTTTTGGTTGCCGATGGGAAAGATGGCAAAATCTATGTCAACGGTAAATTTATCGGTGAGCAACCAGAAAACTTTAAGTGGCCCAAGTTCAAAGAAGCAGCAATTTACATCGGGGCAGGCGAGAATCCGAACCTACACAAAGTCGAGGACGCAATTATAGATGAAGTCGTCATCTACGCCAAGGCGTTGACTGAAGAAGAGGTGCGAGAATCAATGGAACTGAGTGTGCCAGTGGTGCTTGCTGTTGATGCCCGCGATAAATTGGCGGTGACGTGGGGAGAATTGAAAACCGATTTCTAACGTAACTTGTAGGGCGAGGCACTTCTACCTCAGCGGAAGCATGCCATCATGA
Organism: Candidatus Poribacteria bacterium; assembly: GCA_021295715.1. Lineage (NCBI taxonomy): Bacteria > Candidatus Poribacteria > Candidatus Poribacteria bacterium. The sequence continues at coordinate 25,738 of JAGWBV010000064.1, forward strand.
TGAGCGTGATCGCATGACTTCCGAAGCCCTACACCCATTCGGAGGTGCTATGAAGTTAGGATTCTTATCAAAAATTTTTGAAGGTGCGCTGAGTATTGAAAAAACATATAACCAATGTGATCAGGCACTGAGTGAACTAAAAGCCTATAACGAAAAACGCAAAGAGGCGGGTTTTCAGATCTCAACTGAGGAAAAAGAGGCATTAGACGAGGTTGTCAACACGGCTATTACAAATGCTACCCGTATCATTGATAAAGAAGGTGAACGGAATTGGCCCGGTGTGTTTCGGGAAATGCACGCGAATTTGGCACACCTCTATTTGGAACTTGACGAACACGATAAAGTTCGAGAGGAGTGTGAACGCCTCCAAGGCTATGGCGAAGCCGGTAGGCTGGATGCCGATGAGGTGCTGGAGAGCCTCAAGGAGAAAGAGGAAGGCGAGAGCACGTCTTAACAGCAAGTTTTAATAGTTTTCGGTTCGCCCGCTGCGCAGGCTTTCAGTTATTAGTTTTCAATGAAGAGGTGTTTTTGCTTGGGGGTTTCCCTTGTTTAATAAAACCCTCTTGTAACCGACAACTGACAACTGACAACTGACAACTAATTTAAAAAATGCAATTCCTAAACCCCGCCGCGTTTTATCTACTCGGTATTATTCCAATCGTGCTGGCTCTTCACTTCCTGAAATTACGCCGCCACACCCGCCTCGTTCCCAGCATTATGTTTTGGCTCTCCACCGACGAAGACCGGAGAGCAAATATCCCTTTCCAACGACTCCGGAACTTACTCCTCCCACTCCTACAGGTGCTGTTTCTGTTGCTCCTTGTATGCAGCGTCGCGCGTCCCGCCCTGCGTAGACCCGGATTCATGCCCGGTAAAGCAATCCTCATCGTTGATAATTCGGCGAGTATGTCGTCAAAGGAGATGGGAGAAACCCGACTCACACTCGCAAAACAGGCAGCGCAGCAGTATGTTAAAGAGGTCGCCGCGAGGGGTGGGATGATGCTCATGGTGACGAATTCCCCTGAAACCTACATCCAACAGGCTTTTACAACGGATACCTCGAAACTCCATCAAGCGATAGAAAGTATTGCTGAGACACATACCCCGCGAAATCTACGTCCCATCTTTGATGCCGCAACACGCTATGCGGATTCGCCACAGGATAAGATTGTCTTTATCAGTGATACATTTGAAAACCTACCGGATGTATCGCTACCGGTGCAGGAAATCGGCGTCGGTGGAGATGCAGAGAATGTCGGTATCGTTCGGTTCAGCGTTGAAATGTTAGCCGATCGTTACGAAGTCCTCATCGGCATTCAGAATTTTACGGATACACCGAGGGAAATCGACGTTCAATTGGCGGTGGAGACTGTTCCGCTTGATGATAGAACGGTGTCTGTTCCGTCCGACGCGACCAGATCGGTACTGTTTTCAGGGGATCCGAGCGGTTTAGAGGGAAAGATTCTTAGCGGTCACCTCGGTGTGGATGACGACTTTCCGCTTGATAACAGTGCATGGGCACTTCTCTCGCCTGTTCCCTCACTGCGGATTTCGCTTGTGAGCGACAATCGAAGATCGTTGTTACCCGAACTATTGAAGTCTTATGGTGATAACGTGCAACTACATTTGGTTAATCCAGTGGACTATCACGGCACTGGTGATGCGGATGTCGCAATTTTCGAGGGTGACACGCTCGCCGGACGCGAGGCTTTCGGACGCTCCATATTATATGAAGCGTCCGAAATTGCCTCTGGAACGGCTTTGGTCTTCATAGCTCCTGGTGACAATTTCCCTTTCATTCGAGAAGATGCATCGATTGTTGAAACCGAGAGGACACCTGTGCGCGTTATCAAAGAGGATGTGAATCACCCGCTCATGGAGAATGTATCGCTGCAGGGATTACAAGTGAGTGAGTCTACACACCGAGTGTTGCCACTCTGGGGGCATTCGCTTGTTGAAACGGAGAAAGGCGCATTGATATGGAGCGGTAGCAGATTGGGCACTCGGCTCCTTGTTTTTGAGTTCGATGCGTTTAACCCCGAAATCTCTAACTTTGCACTGACGATTCCCGAAGTCCCACAATTTATCTATCAGTGTTTAGCGTGGTTTGAAGCCGGAACTGCTCCGCTCCAACCCCTCCAATCTCAGAAAAGTCGGACTCGGCATGCCTTCCGAACTGGAGAAGTGGTGAACGTCGCTTTGACACGTGAGGGACGCACGCTGCACGTGCAGAAACCGGATGGAACGGCGGTTAGAGTGGACAGTCCGATATACGACGAGACAGATCAGATTGGGGTCTACACCCTTTTCGAGGACGATACACAGCTTGAGCGGTTCACGGTCAATTTGCTGAACCCTACGGAATCTGCGCTGTCCTATTCTCCAACAGTCCAGATTACAGAGCCTTCAGTGGATGTAGTGGCTGGATTACAACCGATGGCGCAGGAGATATGGCGTTGGTTCGCGCTTGCGGCGTTCCTGCTTCTCATGTTGGAGTGGTGGTTCTACCATCGGAGTAGCGTGTAATAGGAAATAGAAACGGGCGGATACAGAGAACCGCCCGTGGATTTAGTGATATTCAACTTAATGGTTACGACTTCACTCAATTAATTGATCGCACTCAGAATTGTCTGAAGCAGTTGGGCTTTTGGTTTCACTCCTCCTAAACGACCTACAACCTTTCCATCTTGGAACACAATATAAGTCGGATGTGCCCTAACCTGATATTTTCCGGTTGTTTGTCGACTCTGCGCGACATTCATTTTCGCGACAACAAACGTGTTCCTGTTCTCTAAAGCAATTTCGGCGACAACTGGCGCCATCTGTTTACAGAACGGTCAGCCGTCCTTTACAAACTCAACCACGACAGGTATTTCGGAGTTGAGCACAAGGGAGTTAAACGTCGCATCGGTGACTGCAAAAGGAATACCGGAGGTTTTACTGGCAGTGGTAAACCGAAGGTTGATGTCGGTTGAGTTGCCCGCAGCGTCCTCGACTTTCCCAGCAATGATGTATGTTATCTCGTTATTAAGTGCTTTGCCTTTGACGAGTTCAAGTGTCCCTTTCTTACCATCAACTTTGCCGAGCCAACCCGCGTCAACACCTGCTACCGTTCGCAGTGCAATATTACCGGTTACCTCTTCGCTGAATTCAACTTCGATCCGTCCGCTGCTGTTCAGTGCATCGGGGTCAACGTCCTTATCACCGGCATTGACGGTTCCACTGGTAATTTCGGGGGCTTCGGTGTCTGGGACTTCGACGGTATAAGTGAGCGTTTGGCTCCCATCTGCCCAAGTGACGGTCAGTGCAAGTGCGCCTGGGTCGAACGGACCCGTGATTCGCACCCGTTTGCCAATAGTTGTGGCATCACCTGTACTCACTGTAACATCCTCTGGTGTGTTGTCAAAGGTGAGGGTGATGGTATCGTCGACGGCAATTTCCGATCGAATGACTGGGGTTACGCTAACAAACGCTGCGGGGGTTTTGATGGTATAGTTGAGCGTCTGGCTCCCATCTGCCCAAGTGATTGTAAGTGCGAGTGCGCCTGGGTCGAAGGGACCTGAGATTTCGACAGTTTTGTCAGTGACTGTAGCATCACCT
>JAGWBV010000064.1:29451-29768 GCA_021295715.1 Candidatus Poribacteria bacterium
AGTGATTGTAAGTGCGAGTGCGCCTGGGTCGAAGGGACCTGAGATTTCGACAGTTTTGTCAGTGACTGTAGCATCACCTGTGCTTACCGTGATGTCTTCTGGCGGATTGTCAAAGGTGAGGGTGAGGGTATCATCAACAGTGAGTGTCGAGTCGGCTGTTGGATTCGCGCTAACGAATGCTGCCGGAGGTCTGATGGTATAGTTGAGTGTCTGGCTCCCATCTGTCCAAGTGACGGTCAGTGCGAGTGCGCCTGGGTCGAAGGGACCTGAGATTTCGACAGTTTTGTCAGTGACTGTAGCATCACCTATGTTCACCC
>JAGWBV010000064.1:29866-47085 GCA_021295715.1 Candidatus Poribacteria bacterium
CTCGCAATGAGGGTCAAGTCAAGGATATTGACGATCCCGTCACTGTTGACATCTGGGTTAGGGGTCTGATCTGCTGTGGGTGTCGTGCCGAAGTTTGCCGCGACGAGCGTTAGATCCAGGATATTTATCACTCCGTCGGCGTTGACATCGGATGCTCTTAATGTGTCGAGATCCGCGTCTTGTGTATAGCCTACGGTTGAATAAGTGAGAATCATACAGGTCGTTAAAAATAAAAAAGTGATTTTTCTCATTTTTTCTCCTCCGTTTCTTCAATCTCTAAGATTCCAAGGATTCGTTTCACCAGCTCAGCTTTAGGCATTGCCCCAACGAAGCCCTCGACCATCTCTCCGTCCCTGAATACGATATAAGTGGGCGTTCCGCGAATGTTATATTCAGTTGTTTTATCGGGTTGCGTCCTTACATCCAACTTCACGAAACTAAAGACATCTCGATATTCCAAGGCAACTGCTGCGACCACCGGGCGCATCAATATGCAAAAGGATCAGGTATCGTCTTTAAATTCTACCACAATAGGCAGTTCAGAACCCAAGACAATAGCGTCAAACGTGGCATCCGTGACTTCAAACGGGATGCCAGATCTGCTACCAAAATGGCTCGCGACGAGTGTCAGATCGAGGATATTGACAGTGCTATCACCGTTGACATCTATGTTAAAGGTCTGATCTGCTGTGGATGTCGTGCCGAAATTTGCCGCGACGAGTGTCAGATCGAGAATGTTTACCACGCCATCGGCAGTTGATTTCTTGTGTGTAGCCTATAGTTAAGAAATTGATCAACATTAAACAGGTCGTTAGCAGCAAAACCGTAATTTTGTTCATCTCTTTTTCCGTAGGGGTTATATTTTTGCGTGATGCCATTCTTGGACGGCTTCGGGAATCGCTTGCAAATTTTCGATAGTTGTCTGAAGTGGGATTGCACACTCCGGTCCGATCAATGGAACACCCGCATCAAGGTTTTTCACGACTTCTGCTTTAACGTCTTCTGGCTCTTTAGAAAAGAGGGTTTCGGGATTGTTAATGTTTCCGACAAGCGCAATGCGCTCCTGAACAATGTCCATGGATTCCTGCGGTTCGTTTTTGGAATCGTAGTGAAAGGCAGACATACCGGTTTGTGCGATGTATTCCATTCTGTCAACCGTGCGACCGCAGATGTGCAGGATTAAAGGGATAGGGATGCGTTCAACGAATTCGATGTGAAGGTCCCGAAGGTAGCGTTGATAGTATTCACCGCTGACGAGATCGCCTGTAGCGTGGTCAGGGAGCGTCAGCGCGTCGGCACCTGCCTCGATTTGTGCGACCCCGAATTGCACAGTGGCTTCCTTCATCCGATCGAGGGAAAGTTTCGTTTTACCCGGATCGTCAAGCGAGAGCAACAGGAAAGGTTCAACCCCGAAGCAGTGGTAGCCGAGAGACCAAGGTCCCATTGTTTTTCCAATGATAGCGACATCATTGCCGTATTCTTTCTTTAGGATTTTAATCGCTTCCAAGACGCACTGGATGTCTGGATGGGTCAGGAAGTCGTCCGGGACAACGATATCGTCAACGTCTTCCCAGATCGGTTCTCGCATCCTCACCGTGGGCCAATTGTCCTTCTGTTCCCACTGAATTTTGCAACCGAGTGCGCTCGATTCTTGGATGATCGTGAAAACGGGCATGATGGTATCGAAGCCGAGTTCGGTATATCCTGTCGCAGCGAGCCGTGCCATGAGTTCCGGTTCTCGATTCGCTTGTGGAAAGGGAGCCTCCACGAGATCCATCAGTTCAACGGTCGCGACGGAGGTGGGATTACAAACAGGTGTTCGATCGGTGGGTTCATTGCGGAGCGCGGCGAGCACCCGTTCACGTCCCGTCATTGATGTAGGCATCTTCATTTTCCTTTTATGTTTGCTGACTTGGGGCAGAAAGCACCCCGCGTGAGGCACCCATCTCCTCTTTTCGCAAGACGACTCTGACGTTCGGGGCGCGGATCAACAGAAGGCCGATCAGTGCGTCATGGGAATGTCCACAGGCGAAACTGACCGTATCCTTGTTATCGGTTTCGACACTTTCCATTTCACCTAATTTCATCAAGCCGCCTGCAATCGCTGATATCCGTCGTGACGCACCTCTGCCTTCGCCGTTTGCACTCACCTGATACGTGCCGTTTCCCATTGAATCGACGGTGATGATGAGTTGGGATTTCTTGTCCAGTATGTTTAGAGGTCGTGGTTCCGTATCGGTGCTTGATGTGAGTTTGCATGCCTCCAAGAAAACGCGGCGACAGGCAGCTTCGTGGATGTTTTTACACGGGAAATAGAGCAGACCATCGGGGGTTTTTAGCATGCCACCGAGTATTTGCATGGCTTGCACAACTTCCTGAATTCTCTCAGCGGCATCAGTGATTTGGCTATAGGTATGGACAAGAAAGACGGGGAAATCTGTTCCAGTCGTTGCATCGGCAATTTGCTGACAATAGAGTCCAATCGTAATATCGTGGAAGTGTGGATCGATGGGTATGAGTTCAATACGTCTGCCGATGTCAACAATGCGTCCCATTATGGATTTCCTCACAGCGATTAGCGATGGGCGAGTCTACCGCCGTAGTGATTTTCATAAATGTACTTGTAGGCACGTTCTGAGAGCCGCCGCAAGATAAATGTGCGCTGGTTTCTCCAATTCGCAAAGGGTTGCCAGCGGTTTTTGTAACTCGTTTTGGTTCTGTCCTCCATTAGCCCAACGAAAATATAAGGTCTCGGTTTGCCTTGTGGGTCTCGGAGCACTAATATGCCGCCGTCTCCTACCAATCCGTAGACAGTGCCGGTTTTATTATAGACTGCCACCGATGCGGGAATGTAGGTTCTTTTAAAGATATAGTCCCCGTTTTTGAGTTTGAAGTACCATTTCATTTTATCGGAATAAGGGAGTCGTCCGTGCCATAACCGTAGAAAGAACGTGCCGAGATCACGAGCAGATGTCATATTCTTGTAAGTCCGTCCGCTGGTTGGTATGTATTCGACAATCCGTGTCTGTTTAAAGTAGGGGTAATTGGTTCTGAGTATCCGCTCTACTCGGGCAGGTCCACCAAGGAGCCGAATAAAGTAGTTGGTTGATGGATTTGAGCTTCGCTGGATCATGGCTCTCAGGTGTCCCCTGTTTGTATTTGTGTGTGCTTGCCGTTTGTGTTTAACTTCATGAAAATAGGCGAGCATAACGAAGTTCTTAATCAGTGAGGCTGCCATCATCTGCTTCTCTTCGTTAATTGACACCAGTTTTTTATTTTTTGAGATATCATAGACGACGAAACTCGTTCGATCCGTTGATGACAAGGCGCGGCGACTCCGCTTGTTTTTGATATAGATTTCAAAGGTTGCCTCCAAGGGCGAATCGAGCGTCGCTCGGATTTTACTTGGGACACTCCAATATTTTGCCGCTGACGCACTACCTATCGGAAACAGGAGCGCGACCGTCCAACAGATCATGAGAGGGTATAAATTTCGTATATATCTAAGCATGTGACGTCTATTTCCTTTCTCATTCTTCTTTCGCTGAGGGATGAAGTATAGGGTATATAAGTGCAAAAGATGTCTGAGTTGTAAATCACTTGATGCTGGAATTAATATCTGTATTGATAGTTGATAGTTGATAGCACGCCGCTTCACGATCGTTTCGGACAAGAAGGTAATCCCCCGCGAGGGCGGGTGTGTTCCAAGTTCTACCTTTTAGTGGCGCAAAGCGCGCATGTTCTACATGGCTGTCCGGATTTGGATCTACGAGTACAACTTCGCCGGATTCGGTCAAAACGAGAAGAACATCGGAAATGAGGAGCGTCTGTCCATGTCCGTACCTACCTCGTTTCCATTGACGTATACCATCGGCTGGGTTTATACAGGCAAAAATTCCATCGTCTAACCCGTACAGATAGCCTTCGTAGTAAATAATATTAGTGAATTTCGCTTTTAGATATATAGTCTCCCATAGAGTAGAGACGCTGAATTCACCGGTTGGGTTACGAGAAATTTGGAACAGTTTCGCACCGACACCGTAACCGCTTGAAACAAGAAGTTTGTCATCAGGGAGCGGGACCGGTTGCGAGACACATTCGACTGATGGAGTAGGCCACGGTTGCTTCCATAAGAGTTCACCGCTCAACGGTTCATGTGCCGTGACGAGTCCTTGGTTAAAAATTACGATTTGTTTGACACCCGCGAAAGTGGTGAGGAATGGTGAGCTGTAACCACTCTTGATCCTATGTCCTATCCAAACAACTTCCCCGGTTTCTCTGTGATATGCCACCGCACCACCAGCACTGACGACTACGAGGTCATCGAAAACAAGTGGCGAAATGCTTACGCCCCAAGGCGGGGTTTCTGCCTCGTGTTCTTCAAAGATGTTCGTTGTCCAGAGTTGCTCTCCGGTTTCGAGGTCAAGACAGTTGAGAATCCCGGTTGAACCGACGGTGTAAACCCTGTTACCCGAGATCGTTGGTGTTGCTCGCGGTCCCTGCCCAGCGGGAGGTACGTCGTATCTCGCGAAATCTTGATGGCTCCACTTCACGTTACCAGTGTGGAGCTCATAGCAGACCACTTTTTCTTGCTCGCCTTCTTGTTCTTGTGTGATCGCGGAATTACCGGCAATTGCAAATCCTGACCAACCCGCACCCACAGGGCGCCGCCACACTAACTGCGGTGGATGCATGTCCCATTTCAGGTTCAATTGCGTTGTTGATATGATACCATCTCGATTCTGCCCGAGGAATTGGGGATAGTCCTTTGGGGATATATGGGGATCCAGCACGTTTTCAGAACTCAATAGGAAGGTGCTTTGGCTCTCTTGCCACCGCCATTCAAAGATCGGGACGAGGTCGCCGCTGAATCCTTTGAATTCGAAGACGTTGGTGCCGAGAAAAATAACCAAAATGATCGCTGCGAGGGAAATAAACTTCGCTCGCCGTCTCATTTCAGAGAGGAATAACAACCATAGGATACTCAAAGCGATTGTGCCAATCACAATCATGGTGGTTAAGAGAATCCTATCTTGGCGATGACCCGCGTCCGAAATCCATGTCACCAGTGTGCCTAAAACGGCTAAGACGATGACAACCCAAAGAGGCCACCAACGGATTGATTTTGCGGTGTTTTCCACTGTGAGAGTTCCTTTTCCCTTCATGAAACGTGAAATTATGCCGAAATTTCAGCGTTTTACGCTACCATACTAACTATAATAGTGTTTTTTAGTATTATTTGTCAAGAGGAAATTTGTAGGGGACTGGGCTGAAGGCATTTATTCTGCGGTAAATCGTGTGAAACTTTGCATAATAATTGGACGTATGATAAGATATTGGTGTCCAAAGAAAAAGCAGAATTGTGTGAAAGAGGAGAACAGGATGCGTTTTGAGAACAAGGTCGCATTTGTAACAGGGGGCGGTGGACCGTTAGGTATCGGGAGAGCGGCGTGTTTGGCATTTGCCCGTGAAGGGGCGTCTGTCGTTGTTGCGGGCGGTAGGCGCGCAGATGCTGTAGCTGCCGAGATCCGGGCAGACGGCGGAGAGGCACTTGCTGTTCCGTTGGATGTCACCCTGCCTGAGGACGTAAAGGCAGCCGTAAAGCTGGCAGTCAATACGTTTAAACGGATTGATATTCTCTTCAATAACGCAGGAATTCTTGGTAGGCAGCCGTTGTTTGAGGTGACACCAGAGCAGTTTGATCACGTAATGGCGGTGAATGTGAAGGGGTGCCTTCTCTGTGCACAGGCGGTCGCTGAAGTGATGATTCAGCAAGGTATACGAGGACGGATTATTAACAATTCATCTATTTTTGCTGAAGAATCTCACGTCGGTGTTTTGAGTTATTGTGTGAGTAAAGCTGCGCTGAATAGGCTCACGCGGAGTCTCGCCCTCGAACTACGTCCACACGGTATCACCGTGAATGCCGTAGCACCGGGCGGCGGCGCACCCACCGGTATGAATGCTTCACAGAATCTCCCTGAAGATGACACCCTACCGGATTTACCGCCTGCTTCACCCAACGCGCCACCCCTTGAACGGGGCGCAACCGTGTGGGATTATATCGGTGCAGTCTTGTTTCTTGCCTCTGATGAAGCCGCCTATGTTAGTGGTGATATTATCACTATTGACGGAGGAGCTGTTTCGCGTCGATGAATTGTAATTAGGAGAAGACTTTTTTGGCGTTTATTCATATGTTGAAAACTTACAGTTACGTTCTCTTTGAGTGGCTAAAAGCGTATGGGGTGATGCTGCTGGGTGTCTCTGTCGCCAGTTTTATCATTAGCATCCTCTTTTGCACGTTGGTCATTGCTTATTTACCTACTGACTATTTCTTGCCGAATAGACAGGAGAACCGTATCAGATATCCCGTTTTGCGGATAGGTCTCAAGTGCTTAAAAAATCTATTCGCGGTGGTCTTGGTTGTTGTAGGGATTATACAGATCCTCTTGCCGGGACAAGGTGTTTTGACGATGCTGATAGGGATTATCATCAGCGATATTCCGGGAAAGCGGAAGTTGGAACGTCGGATTATACGATCGCCGATCATCTTAGCCACTGCAAACGGGATTCGTTCGCGTTTTAAACGTCCGCCGCTTGTATTGGATGAATCAATGGAAGTATCTGGGGCAGAATCGTCATCGCAATGTGGATGACGACGATCGGACTACCGTGGCAGCAATTGCTTATGAATCTCCAGTAGCCGTTGGAGCTCTTCGATCGGCTTCTCGGCATCGTCCACCCGTAGATCGATAAATCGGTCATTGAACCCGCCGTAGCCACTATCTTCTTGAACGACGAGTAGGGCGGCTGACTGTTGCCCGCGTCTGTCGCCACCCTTTTCTTGTCCTGCGAAGAGTGCCGCCATTAATTTATCTGCCAGTTCGCCGTCTGTTTCCTCGAACGCTTTCCCCATTGCCTTGACGACGTCTTCACCAGCGAGGATGTTCCCTTGCGCCGTGTAATGTTTTCCTGAGACGGCACCAGCCCACTCGTTGCATTCATCACCTGTATAGTTGGCGACATTGCCTTTCGCATCGACGATGCCTACCTGTCGCGTTGCGCGTCCCGAATCATCAGCGACGAGACGTGCCAAAGTCTGTTCTGCGGAGAGTCCGCTTTTAAGGAGTTTTAAACCGTTAGGTCCGTATGTGGTGTTTGCATGAGATTGGGTCGCAATCGCGCCAATACCTACCTCTGCCCACGGGACAACCGAGCCAACAGCGAAAAATTTGGATTGCACAGCGATCCCAAGGGCACCGGTTTCTGCGTCATAGCCGACAATTGAAAACGTCGCGACGGGAGGCTGAACAGCTTTCTCACTGGATATGTCCGGATCGGAAAGGTGGAACAGTAGACTAAAGGGAATCAAAAGCATTTGGTGGGTCTCCTAAAGGGTTCCCGTAGGTTGGGTAGAGCGGTGAATGACCAAGTTTCCTTCAATCTATTGAGAAAATCCTGCTATTCAATGACACATCGATGTGAATAGCCATAGCGAAACCCAACAATCCGACTGTAGTTCCTGTAGGTTGGGTAAGCGGTGGATAACCAAGTTTCCTTCAATAGTGGAACCCAACAATCCGGCTAATCTTCTTCAAATCGGATTTTCATAGCGGCTGCATGTCCTTCGAGTCCTTCAACCTCAGCGAGTTTAACGACGGATGGTGTGACTTCCTCTAAAGCCGCCTTGGTGTATGAGATGAGACTCGACTTCTTTAGGAAATCGTCAACGCAGAGTGGCGAAGCGTAGCGTGCGGCTGTTCCTGTTGGCAAGACAGCGTTTGGTCCAGCGATGTAATCCCCAACGACTTCCGGGGAATAGGGACCTATAAAGATAGCACTGGCATTATGCACGTCTCCGAGCCTATCGAATGGGTTTTCGATGTGAAGTTCAAGGTGTTCCGGTGCGATTTCATTAGCGAGGGTGAACGCCTCGGATAGGTTTGATGTGATAAACGCGGCACCGAAGTTCCCAAATGCTTCTGTGAGTTCGGCACGGCGAGGTAAGGATTCTCCCTGAACCTCGATCGCTGATTTCACCTGTTCGGCGAAACCGAGAGATGGTGTAATGAGGATCGCAGCGCATTCGGGTCCGTGCTCCGCTTGCGAGATGAGATCCGCGGCGACGTAATCCGGGTCGGCTGTGCTGTCGGCGATGATAAGGATTTCGCTGGGTCCCGCTAATTTATCTATATCAACATGTCCGTAGACCTCTTTCTTGGCGAGTTGAACATAGAGGTTACCCGGTCCGACGATTTTATCGACAGATGGGATGGTCTTCGTGCCATATGCCATCGCGGCAACGGCTTGTGCACCGCCGCATTTGTAGATTTCTTGGATTCCGCATTCTGCAGCGGTAACCAGCATATACGGGTTGATGGCACGATTTCGCATCGGAGGGATACAGGCGGCGATTTCTTCGACACCCGCAACGGTAGCAGGGATGACATTCATCAACAATGAAGAGACGAGGAGTTGGCTGATTGCTGGAACATGGACGCCGACGCGCCTGAGCGGACGAATCAGATGTCCGAGCATGACACCATTGGGTTCTGTTGACATCCATGACGTCCGTAACTGTTTCTGGTGGAATTTTTCGATGTTTGTTCGGGCGTGTGTGAGTGCGTCTATAAATTCGGACGGAACCTCTAAATACGCTTCCCCAAATTCTTCTCGCGATACCTTTAGTTCTTTGACTGAGATACGGGGTGCGTCGAGTTTGCGCGTATATCGGACAACCGCTTTATCCCCTTCCGATTGCACATCATTCAAAGTCCGTCGGACTGTCTTTAAGATACCTTCATCCGTTAACTTGCCCCGCGCCATCAACTTTGAGAGAAATACCTCAGCCTCCTTGGTACCCATCTCGACAATTTGTAACATTCTTCAATAATCCTTCCGCTTGATTCGCGACGTTTATAGAGCAAATTTTGGAATCCAACAAGCGGGACCAAAAGAGGTTAAACTTCTTCTTCGTTGTCGTTGACTCTTGTAATGTTTGCCCCGATGTTGTTAAGTTTTTCCTCGATGGATTCGTATCCACGATCGATGTGATAGACCCGGGACACGACGGTTTCACCGAGTGCCGCCATGCCAACTGCCACAAGAACAGCACCCGCGCGCAGATCGGAAGCCATCACTGGTGCCCCGCTGAGTCTGCGGACACCATTAATCACTGCCTTGCTGCCATCGAGCATGATGTCTGCGCCCATACGGTTCAATTCCGCAGCATGAATGTAGCGATCTGTGTGTACATTTTCCATAATAATGCTGGTCCCGGATGCGAGGCAGAGCAGTCCCATAATTTGTGCTTGCATATCTGTCGGAAAACCCGGGAAGGGCTCCGTTATGACATCAATCCCTTGAATCTCACGCGGCGTTGTAACGCGGACACCATTGTCATCCCAATTTAATTCGACACCTGCTTCAGTGAGTTTTTTCGAGACGGCAGGAATTTGTTCCGGAGTGATGCCTTTGACATAGACATCGCCTCTCGTAATAGCACTCGCAACCATGAAGGTGCCAGCCTCAATATCGTCGGATATAACGGTGTGTTCGGTGCCGCGCAGCTGCTTAACACCGTGAATCGTCAGCACGGAAGTACCAATGCCTTCTATATCTGCTCCCATTGCATTGAGGAAACAGGCGAGATCAGTGATATGCGGTTCACGTGCTGCGCTTCGAATAACCGTTGTGCCTTCAGCTAAAGTGGCAGCCATCATCACATTCGCAGTTGCACCAACACTGGGTCCGTGCTGTCCCATGAGATACATCTCTGTGCCAACAAGGCGTTCCGCTTGCGCATAGATGTATCCGCGTTCTACTGTGACTTCTGCACCTAAATGCTCTAAGCCTCGGATGTGCAAGTCAATGGGGCGCGGTCCAATGGCACATCCGCCGGGGAATGAGACTTTCGCTTTCCCTAATTTCGCCACGAGTGGACCGAGAACATAGATAGACGCGCGCATTTTTCGCACGAGTTCGTAAGGGGCTTCGTATTCTAAGTGGTTTATTGGCTCAATATACAGCGAGTCGTCTTTTATTTTTGTTGTCGCACCGAGTCCTTCCAACACAGCACTGAGGGTTTTTACGTCTGTTAAGTTTGGTACATTATGAAGGACACTGGCGCCATCGCCGAGGATCGCAGCGGCAACGGCGATCGGCAAAACTGCGTTTTTGCAACCGCTGACCGGGATCGTTCCTTGGAGACGGGTACCACCTTTGATGATTAATTTTTCCATTTCCTTCTCCTTACAAGTTTTTTAGTCGCCGAGTGTAGTGGGTTCTGTTAACCCTATCCTGCATAAACGATGCCAATCGGTTACTTGTTACAAACTATAAACACTATATGGCTTTATATGGTTATTTATATTCAAGACATGTAAAGGTTTCAGTAATACTATCGCGTAATTTATACCAATCTGTTATATGTTAGACACTATAGGTAGTACGTGGCTTTATATGACTTCTTAGTTTTGAAAGATGTGTTAAAAAGGACACATGTATCGTAGTTATCGGTTATCCGTTGTCAGTTGTCAGTCAGAATCGCAAGCACAGCGCGTTCTACAAGAAGCAGCTTTCGGAAAAGAACAATATTATCCGAAAATCGGACCTTGAGAATTCGCTTGTATTGATAGCGGATTTTTGATAGCATGTAATTCTCGTAAGATTTACGTCAATTTGATTTAAGGGTTGTCAACCGTCAGCATTGTCCCGCAAGTCTCCCACACGCGGCTTGCATCGCAATCAGTAAATGGGTGTGGCAGTTGCAAATTATCTTACTGCCGCAAATTGCTCTTTACTGATAGCCGACAGCCGATGGTTTCCGATAGCCGATAAAAAGGTAAAACAGATGGCAGACAAAACATATCGTGTTGGAATTATTGGATGCGGTGGCATGGGGCGTTCCCATGCGAATAATTGGATGAGTACAGGTCGTGCCGAGGTTGTCACGGCTTCAGATATCAGCGAAGAATCCGCCGAGCAATTTGCAGAAGAGTTTGGACTGCAAACGCGCTATACCGATTTCGGTGAAATGTGCGAGAAAGAGGATTTGGACATCGTTAGTATTACAACGTGGCAGAGCGTCCGTGCCGAACCGACGATCGCTGCTGCGGAGAACGGTGTACTCGGCGTTATTACCGAAAAACCGATGGCGGCTTCGGTTGGCGATGCACAGGACATGATGGATGCCTGTGACAAACACGACGTGAAGTTAGTCGTTGGACATCAACGGCGTTTCAGCCCCCAAAATTGCGAGGCGCGCCGCCTCATCCAAGAAGGGGCAATCGGTCAACCGCAGGCGATGCTCCGTCGTGATGGACACGGGCTTTTGAACCGTGGCACCCATGAAATCGACGAAATGCGCTATATCCTCGGTGATCCCGATCCGTTATGGCTCATCGGTCAAGTCGCACGCAAAACCGATCGCTGGGAACGTCGGGTCAGAACTGAAGACCTATGTATGGCGGAAATCTGCTTTGAAAACGGTATCCGCGGCATATACGAAAGCGATTTACCGGAACCTGTCCTCCGAGGTGATGTCGTCTACGGGGACGATGGACAGCTCCGTCGTGGTGAAAACGGGACGATCGAACTCCTCAACAGCAAAGCCGCTGGCTGGCAGGTCATTGAACCCCGCCAAGGTGAACCGAATCAATTTGATGAAATGTTAGCATGGATTGAAGGTGATGTCGATGAACACCGCAATGCTGGCAGACATGGGCTCTGCACGATAGAAATCTTGATGGCGATTTATGAATCGTTGCGCCTCCAAGACGTTGTTACGTTCCCGTTAAAAACGCGACCCAACCCGCTTGATCTTCTCGTTGAAGGTGGAAAGTTACCCGTATTTGTTGAGGGACGCTACGATATCCGGGCACCATTCCCAGAAGAGAAAAAATAACTGAGTGGCAGTCAGCAGTCGGCAAATTAGCCATCAGCAATCGGCAATCGGCAATCAGCAAAGACGCAAGCGTTACAGAACGCCGCTTTTCTTTATTTTCACTGCGAAGCATGCTGAAAGGGTTGCGTAGCAACCCGACCTGACTGCTGACTGCCATTCTTTACCGATCGCTGAAAGGTTTTTTCGCAAGAAAAAACTGGGGAAACACCCTATCAAAAACACCTGATTGCTGACTGCCACTCAAACGAAGCCCTTTTTTCCTGACCGCTGATTGCTAATTCTCTGATAGCCGATTGCTGACTGCTGACTGCCATTTTTAGCAATCTACGTCTTTTCCTTCGCTTCCGTAGACGTCCATCCGTTCCTGTGTTGTGATCTCTCCCACACTCGCCGGTTTGTAATGGAGTTGTAGCGCGCGTCGTCGCTGTTCCGATTGGTTGACAGGGCTTCCGTGATGGGTCAAACCGTGCCAGAAAAGACATCCACCCGGCTTCAGCGGAACCATCGTGTCCCGCGCAACTGGCACATCTGTATCGCAAATCTGCCAATCTCGGCGCTTGAAATGGATCATCGGTCCTTCGTTATTTGAACCCGGAATGACGTGCAAACATCCGTTTTCAGGCGTGGCTTCATCTAAGGCGATCCATACGCCGACAACCGTTGTCCCTTCCGGTAGGTTAAAATAGGCGCAATCCTGATGCCACGGCTTTTCGGAACCGTGACGCGGCGGTTTGACGAGTGCCATATCTTGGAACAGTTCAGGTGTGCCCCCCACAATTTGTTCAAGTACACCAAGAAGCCCTGAATGGGCGGCGATCGCGTTCAGACGCGGTTCGTAGTCAACAAAACCGAAGATTTTCCTGATAGCGTCACGGCGTGCTTCACCCTCCAACGCATCCTTCTTTTTGACGAGTTTCGGTTCAAATTGGATCGCTCGGAAATCCGGACACTTCCCATCCATGAGATGGAGCATACCTGCCAATGCCTCCTCGATTTCAGTAGGACTGAAGGCATCATTAATCACAAGATAACCGTGGCGATGAAAGTAGTCGATGTCTGCCTCGGTTACGGCTGGAAACCCACCGGAAATTCCCTCGGCAGCCGTGTCAAAACGATAGAGATTCGGTGAATATGGGATTTGGGCGATGTCTGTCTGTTCGCTCATCGTTGGGGTGTTCATGTAAAACTCCTTTTATGGCTGTCAGTTATCGGAACCCTCAACTTCCAGAAACCATCAATAGTTGAGAAGTTGGAAAGTTTGAACTTTAGCACACTGCGTATGCTTCCTAACTTCCTATATTTCGCCGTTACTTTCGCGGGTCATGAGGGTCAGGAAATCGTCAACCCGATCAATTGCGGTTTGAGCACGGTCGCGTGCCGATGCGTCCTGCGCCTCTTCAGCGAGCCATTGTCGTCGTTGTAGAATCCATTCGTTTTTCAGGTAATCAATTTGATTCAGGAAGTGAGGGTCTTCAGTTACACTGACAAAGTACTCAATCACACCCAGCAATCCGTATTTACGATTTATCTCCATATCGTCTAATTCATCTACCATTTGCAAGAAAAGATGCTGATTCCTGTCTTGTCGCGCTTGGGCGACTTCACGAGAGGATTCGGTCAGTAGTTTGTCAACGAATTCCTGTTTGGAATTAATCCAGCGCGGCAGGTTACGGACGTAATCCTCAAGGTCAAAGTTTCCGCGTTGGAGCGCGAAATAGGAGTGGATGTGAATGTTTCGGAAAAAAGCAGTATAACCGACGTTCGGGTCCATGGTGTCAGCGTCGTAGAGGACCTGGTTTTCAACCCTGTTGTAGAGCAGCTTAAAGTCCTCTGCTGT
Source organism: Candidatus Poribacteria bacterium (assembly GCA_021295715.1). Taxonomy (NCBI): domain Bacteria; phylum Candidatus Poribacteria; species Candidatus Poribacteria bacterium. The sequence continues at coordinate 43,609 of JAGWBV010000064.1, forward strand.
CAGATTCATCGGCTTCAGGTGTGCAAGGACAACGGCTGTCGCGGCTTGTACGAAATCTGGCTCGAAATCGTACATCCCCAAGATGTTCTCGGTAATGACTGCCCCGGATTCGTGATGGACCTTGCCGTGGAGGTCGTGCTTGTCGTAAAGCTCCGTAACGACGTTCTGACCAGCCGGAGTGAGCGTCTCGTTTAACCAGAAGCCGTTGTGGTCAAGGATACGTTGTCCATTGTCATCGGTCAAAATAACGCCGTCGTATCGTTTGGTGATGTCGTGCAGAGTGCCAGCGACTTCAAGCAACTTCACATCACCACCTTCGCGTTTACCGAGTTCCATGCTCAGCGCACGCACACGCATGGTGTGGTTCCATGTATAGTGGCGCCACTGGAAACCGACGCGGTTGTGTTCCCAAAGTCCGAAGGTTTCGTTAACTAAGGTTTCCAATTCATTCAAGACTTGGCTGTAGTTCATTTTTTAATTTTTCCTTGCGGTTAAAGTGCGTGCGTTTCGACTTTGACGGGCGTTGCTTATATCCGCCCTCCACTACGTTACAGGCTACGGATTTTGAGTCTATTTCAAGAGGAAACCTTTGTAGGACCATGGCTATTTAGTTTTCCATTTTTACGAAGATCTTGAACCCCCGACCCGGTAGGTGCGGTTTTGCGGCGTACTCGCCCAAATGCGATCTCCATTCCTAACCGCACCGAATCCGCTCAAAGCCCATAATTTCTTAAAACTATGGTAAATCCTAAAAATATATGAACAGTTTTCGTAGGGGTGTTTCCCGCAGGGGACCCACCCCCAAACATACCCCCTATCGCGGTAGGCGAGGTTTCTAACCTCGCCGATGCAGCGTGTCAAAGTAATTCTAAAATCTACCATAAATGACCCTATTGTAGGACGAAACCCTCTTTACTGACCACTGATTGCTGACTGCTAATTGCCATTCGCCAAATCCGCGTCAGGCGTTATATTTCACTTCAGTGAGGGATAATCCGTGTGCTGGAGCTGACATTCCTGCTGCGGCTCGGTCTTTGGTTTCTAAAATGCGGCGGAGTTGCGTGATGGCATCTCGGCATTTCGTGTTTTTGGTGCAGCTTGCGGGTTTCCAAAACTTGCTGTTAAGAGTCAAAATAGTACCGGTGATTGCGCGAACCATACCGCGCAGGAACGAATCCGCTTCGATTTCAAAATAGACGTAAGGCTCTTTTTTCCACCAGTGTGCCTCGTAAATCTCACAAACGGGGTTTATCCGGTCGCTCCCTACCTTTTGGAAGGAGGAGAAATCGTGTTTGCCAACAAGGATTTGACTAAGTTCATTTGTGAGTGAAACGTCGATTTCTGGCTGGAAACAGTAACTTGTCTGTCGCAGAAGTGCACTCGGATATTCTCGATTTAAAATCCTGTACCGGTACCGCCGACGTGTTGCGCTGAAACGGGCGTGAAATTCAGAAGACACCTCTGTTGCGGAACAGACGACGATATCCCGAGGCAGAATCGCGTTGAGTCCTTTCTGAAATGCGACGACAGGTATCTGTGAATCCGTCCGGAAGTTGGCGACCTGTCCCTCTGCGTGGACGCCGGTATCGGTCCTCCCTGCCCCAATGATCCGTATCGGGGTTTTGGTGAGTTTTGCCAGACTTTCCTCGATGGTATCTTGGACTGTCGGCAAGTTCGGTTGCGTCTGCCAGCCGTGGTAATTCGTGCCGTCGTATTCAAGCACGAGTTTGATATTTCGCATTGTGTTGCCCTGTTATAGGGTTCATAGAAGAGTGATAAATAAAGGGTATCACATTCTTATATTCAGTGTCAAATCAATTGTGAAGTGAAGTTTGGAAACTTGGACAGGGTTGTTTAGGTTCCTTTTTTCGCACCCAGGGTTATTTAGTTTTCCATGTTTTTATGCGTTTTGATCCCCCAACTCAGTAGGTGCGGTTTCCCAACCGCACTGGATCGTCGAAAAAAGGCGTGAAATCCGATATTTTCTTAAAACTGAATGACCCTGTTTCGCACCATCAAGAACTTGATAATTTCTTTCACGATATGCTATTATATCTTCAGTGAGAGATAGTGGTGAATACAGAGACTTTTACTTCTGATCCGAATCTGTCTGAAAACCCTGAGACTTTCTTATCTCCAAACGATTTACAGTCATCCGTTGTGCCGATAGGTGTGGAATTCCGCGATGAACAACGAAACCCAGGTTTATGACATCCAAGAAGATCAACGCGGGACACGTCTCGATCGCTTTCTTATCAACGCAACGGAAGGCATATCTCGGACCTATCTCCAACGGTTGATTCGCGATGGCGATGTCACCGTCAATGGCAAGGTTGGTAAACAACCGAGTTATGTGCTGCGGGACGGTGATCGGGTCTATCTAACGCTTCCACCACCGCGCCCTCTGGACACTGCCCAACCTGAGCAAATTCCACTCGACATCCTTCACGAGGATAGCCACTTAATCGTTCTGAATAAACCCGCGGGGATGCTTGTTCATCCTGCGAATGGGGTGAATGTTGGCACGCTGGTGAATGCATTGCTGGGGCACTGCACAGACCTTTCGGGTATCGGAGGTGTCGAGCGACCGGGGATTGTCCACAGGCTGGATAAGGGGACATCAGGGGTGCTCGTTGTTGCGAAAACGGATGTCGTGCATCGCGGACTCTCCGTTCAATTTGAACGTCATAGCATCACACGCCAATACGTTGCTGTCGTGTGTGGCGCGCCTACGGAAACCGCGGGGACGATTGATGCTCGAATTGCGCGGAGCCGACGGGATCGCAGGCGGATGACGACGGTTGAAACAGGCGGACGGCATGCCGTCACGCATTATGAGGTTTTAGAGAGGTATCCGCAATTCGCGCGTGTTCAACTGACGTTGGAAACCGGGCGACTCCATCAGATTCGTGTGCATCTGCAACATGTTGGACACCCAGTGGTCGGTGATACGGTTTATGGTGGTGAACAACGCGCTTTGAACGATGCCGATACGCCGCAACTGAAACAGATGCTCGCGCAACTGAAACGGCAGGCGTTGCATGCCCGTTTGCTCGGATTTGAGCATCCCGCAACGGCGGAACAGTTGACGTTTTCAGCGGAGATGCCGAAAGACATGCAACGGATTGTAGATGCCTTACAGCAGTCGAAAACTGTCAGCGCGTAAGTTGGCTTGAACTCATGTGAACCCAGTACTAAAAGTGCGCGTCTTTGCTCCATAGGAGTCGTTTCCGAGTGTGCGATAAATCGTACGACTCAAGCAAGTTCCGTTTGTAGTAGGGAAACCATTTATTGCCCGTCAATTATAGAATTATAGTAAAATCTGAAAATATGTTTACAGTTCGTCAGAGAACAAAAGCTCCACCGTCGCTGGCGAGGGTGTTTTTGATAGGGTGTTTCCTCTAGTGCTGTGTCAAGTTGAGTTTGATAGTATTGTCAGTTGGGTTGAAGGGATTTTCCCTGTAGGGGCAGTCCCTT
>JAGWBV010000064.1:47116-59118 GCA_021295715.1 Candidatus Poribacteria bacterium
TGCGTTTGATAGTATTGTCAGTTGGGTTGAAGGGATTTTCCCTGTAGGGGCAGTCCCTTGTGGCTGCCCACATCCATCTATATTTTTTATCTTCATTCAATCTCATCTGTTTAGAAAAATCAATCTACAAGTTCCCTTAGACGCGGTAGGTGCGGTTTCTAACCGCATAGGTTGTCTTGAGGAGGTTAAGGAAATTTGTCTATGGAATATGTCAATTTTGGAAAAGCAGGGGTTAAGGTGAGTCCACTCGCATTGGGTTTAGGACTCAGAGGACAAGGTGATGCGAATGAAGCCCAAAGACTCGTTGAACACGCCATTGATTCCGGTATCAACTTCATCGATTGTGCCAACATCTATGGTCTTATGGACGATCGCGCCAACATCGGTCGTTCTGAGGAGGTGCTCGGTAAAGCGATTCAGGGCAAACGCGATGACGTTGTGATTACGTCGAAGGTGTTCAGTCAGATCGGTCCAGGTCCGAACGATCAGGGGTTGTCGAGATACCATATCATGCGGGAGGTAGAACGTTCCTTGAAACGGATCAACACCGATCATATTGATATCTACCTCATCCATGCCCCTGATGAAACGACACCACAAGAGGAGACTGTCCGCGCCATGGATGATCTGGTGCGTTCAGGCAAGGTTCGCTATATCGGATGTTGTAACCATCAAGCGTGGCAGGCGTGCAAGGCACTCTGGATCGCCGATCGGATTAACGCAACGCCTTATATGTGTCTTCAGAACATGTATAACCTGCTGAATCGGGATATGGAAACCGAGTTGTTCGGTTTAGTCCGTGAGGAAGGCTTGGGCGTTATGTGTTATAGTCCGTTAGCAGTGGGTTTGTTGAGTGGTGTTTACGCACCGGGTGAACCGCCTCCGGCTGGCACGTTGTGGGGGACACGTTTGCGTGAGGAATTTGCGCAGCGGATGAGTGGTGAGACCGGACGGGTGATCCTAACCCTTAAGCGACTCGCAGCGGAGTTGGGAAAAACGCCCGCGCAATTGGCTGTGGCGTGGGTACTATCCCATCCAGAGGTTACCGTCGCAATCAGTGGTAGCGATACGATTGAGCAGCTTGACGATACACTTGGCGGTGTCGGTTGGGAACTTGATCCGTCGGTTCGGGAGGAGTTAGACGAGGTATCTCGTTCGTTTGTGCGTCTCATCGCACCGCCGGCATAATGGCTGTTGGCGTTCAATCTTTGTAGGTTGGGTTGAACGGAAATTAACTAAAGATCGCTTGTAGAGATATGCCCTAAGATTCACTCAGGAACCAAAATCTCCGAAATACGAGTGAAACCCAACACTTTTTATCTCTGGAGGGTTGTTTGCTGGGTTTCGCTATATTCTATCTACACGAAGGAGTAATGGGAAATAGGATTCTTCCGATAAGCATAGTAAATCTGCTGCATTGACCGCTCAACCCAACCTACACATTTATAAAGAATAAACAAAAGAGGCGGATCCGAAGATCCGCCTCTATATTTTATGCCATTAGGATACGGTTTGGTATTGTTCCCACGCTTCGCCTGCAGCAGCGGCTTGACGTTCCAGTTCGGTTCGCCATCCAACCACTTCACCGGCTTTAATGCGTTGGATGTCAAAGCCTGCGTAGCGATCTTCGAGCCTGTCGCCGAGTTTCAGGTTTGCTGCCCAGCGATCCCATGCCGTTTTCATCCATTCGTGTGGGAGTGCCTCACGGACGGCGGGATCGAGTTGCCATGCGAATCGGGCATCGGCGACTTTCGGCTCCTCATCGGACGGACCGCCCCACTTCGACCAACCGATGGAAAGCGTATTGCGTTCACGCTCAGGCACGGTCTGTCCGGTATGGATGGTCACGCCGTTACGGATGAGTGCCTCGCCTGCCTTGAGTCGAATCGCGACCTGTCCAGGGAGCGGATCTGTCCCGTTCCAACTCGGTGTGTAGGGAACTCCCTGATCCTTCATGGATTGTGGGAGTAGCACGTCGTGTTCAAGCGGAGTACGCCAGCGACTGTGACTGCCCTGAACGAGTTCATGACATTCGTCGTCCGCGAGTGCCAAAAACATACCTACACCGTTCCGTTCGGTAATTCGCTTCTCATTCTCTTCCTGAATTTCTTTCCAGCGGATCCGTTCTACCGCCTCGGAATAGGCTTCGGGACCTTCTTGGCGACTTTCTTGTGAGAAGTAACTCTCTCCAGTGCCCCACCAAGTTGTGTCTCTGTGCCATCCGAGTCTATTCTCTTTTTTCCGGGGATTGCACCACAGGAGTATGTTCGTCATGACGAGGTCTTCAGGCTCCGCGCCACACCACGACTTGACGAACCCGGTGAAATCTGGCGATCCGTAAAATTCAGTGAAAGCGGGTTCTTTAAATGCTGGATGGATGATGCCTCGGATTGCCCACGGTTCGTTCTCGCCTGCCCGGTGAACGTATCCCTTTGAGCAGTCGATAATATCATAGCCGTTCTCTGGCGCGCAGGCTTGTGTAACCCGTCTGCCAGCCTCTCGGAGGATCGGAATCCACGGATTGTCGACAAAGTCATTGATGATAACAAAACCGTGTTCCCTTAAATGTGCCAATCTTTCAGGTGTCGCACCTGGAGCCGAAAGTTCAGGTTTGAAATCCGCAAACGCAGGCGCGCGGTAAACTTCTTTCGCAGGGGATTGATTGTTACTCATTAGCTGCCTCCTTTAAACCTTATGAAAAAGTGGTCGAAACTTGGCATTGTATTGTGACATTCTCTCGCAAATTTGTCAAGGATTACGATGTTTCATTGTGATTATCAGTCATTGGATTTATGGTTTTCAGTTTGCCTCGCAGTGAGAGTTAAGAGGTTTTCGTTTAAAGATACCCTCTTAACTGATAACCGATAACTGAAAGGATTTTCGGAGAAAATCCGAACCGACAACTATTAATGCATTTCAACCGAAAGGACATAACTCAGGATTGTCACCAGAAGCCATGTAGCGACCAGAACGATCCCGAACGGACGTTTCAATTGATCGCCCGATACGAAGATTCCACACCGGAAGACAATCAGGATAAACAGCATCGCTGGGAACAGGAACTGGAAGAATTGACCGTCTGCCTGCAAACCGCCTTGCGTTGCCGAAGCGGAGACGCCAGCGACAAAGAGCACATTGAGAATATCGGCACCGATGATGTTGCCGACCGCCAATTCGCCGTGTCCGCGTCTGACTGCCGTTATTGCCGTCACCAGTTCCGGGAGCGATGTGCCGAACGCAACGAGTGTCGCGGAAATAATGTGTTTCGGGACCCCTATCCGCTCCGCCATGACGCTCACGGTCGGAATCAGAAGCTGCGCGGAGACGACGATGATCGCAATTGACCCGATGAGTTTAAGAAGCGTTCCGACACCACTTGCTTCCTCTGCCTCCGTTTCTTCTCCAATCTCAGGATTCGCGCCTGCTGCACTTGCCCACCGGATGGATTGATAGATGTATAACGCCAAGAGTATAACGAAGACGACACCGACGAGTTGTGGTAAAATGCCACCTTGCGTGAAGACTTTCGCTGGGGAGGTCCACGGGAAACAGCCAAGCACAAGCAGGATACCGGCACCGACTTGGACGTTTGACAGCCGTGAAGCCAATTGGCGATTGAGGGGGAGGGGCGCGATGAGGGATGCCAATCCGAGAATGAGTCCCGTATCGCAAATGATTGAACCGACTGCGTTGCCGAGCGCAAGCCCCGGTTTTCCTTGTATTGCCGAGAGCACAGAGACTGCCGCCTCTGGAGTTGTGGTGCCGATACTCACGATCGTCGCACCGATGACCGCTTTGCCCAGACCCCATCGGGTTGATAGGATGACGGCTTCATCGACGAGCCAATCTGCACCTTTGCCGAGTGTGTAAAGTGTTACCGCTATTATCGCAAAAAGAGCCAGGCTGGGTAACCCGTTAGCAAGTTCTGTAATCCATTGTTCCATTAACTTTACCTTTCCGGGAGATATAGGATGTTGATTTCCAGAGAATAGATTAACATATACCTTTGGTGAAGTCAATTAGTTTTCAGGGGTGTGTGAATATTTTGGCAGCGTCCCCATATCTGAAATCCTGCCCAGATCCTCTTCCGCAATAGGGATATTAAACACGGCGCGATGGACTTGCATCACTGCTTTTCTGAGTGTCGGCAGCGGCTGTTGATTCTCATCGGTGGTGCTAAATGATACTTCTCTAATAACAGTTTTTGGGAACCAGATATCCGGCGCAAATTTCTCGATTTGGTATGTATAGCGGGTGAGGGTGTACTCTGTTTCAAGCGGTATGGGTTTCAGTCGTTCCCCAGGGGCTTCGTCGGGTGCTACGCCTAATACACTTCTGTTGTGCATGCGCACGCGAGTCGGACGGTAATCTTTTTCTGCATCCAACCAGATTTCAATATCACTGTCGGCAGGTCCGCTCCTGCGCCCAGTCAGGAGATAGTGCGCGGAGTTTTCCACGTTAACCTGTTGGACATCCGTCGGTTTGAAGAAGCGAAACAGGTCTGTGAGTCTCAGATTCCAAAGGGGCCAACTCCACCAATGTGGGTCGAAGTGCGGTTTAAAATAGCGTGCGGACATCTTCTGGGGTCGATACTTTTTCCATTCGGTCCCGACCTTTTCCCAGATATGCAGTATATTGCGCAGTATCCGATATTGATGATGGGTTTCTTGCCAGTCTTCGAGGGATTGTCCGTGGAACGACATCTTATAACGCGCTTTGACCTCGTAATTTCGACGATCTCCGTCAAATTTGTAGGTGATGTGCCAGTATCCTGTCTCTTCGTATTGATGTCCATTTTCCACATACGTCACCGCATTTGCGGGTAATTGTTTATCTGTCGCTTGGCTCAGTGTGATGGAGAATTCGATGATTCCGCTTTTGAGTTTCGCGTCGTAGGTTTCTGTGCCGGTCATTATATGCGCCAGCAGTTGCCTTGCTTCCGCAGGTAGCACATACAATGGCTTTAGGATCTGTCCGTTCCAAAGTTCCAAAAAGCGGTCGCGGGGGATAACAGTCGCTGCGCCGTGTATGGCGTTTTGGGGCGTTCCGAAGATACGTACCCATTTCTCGGTAGCTTCCTCAACGACAATGAAATACCCCAATGTAATAGCGTTGGCACTTAGGTGTTCATCATCAAACGGCATTTTCAACGGAACGATAGCCGGTGTTTCAAGTAATTGTAGATGCGTATAGTTGAGACGCTGTTCCAGTAATTCAAGTCCGATCTCCCTTGCCGTATTAATAAGTATCACAGAGTTGGGAGTTCTTTGTCCGTTGGCTTCTTGGAAGAAGACATTTTTGACGTGTGCCCGCGATACCTCAATGCCTAAACTGTTCGCAAGGTGGTGAAGGCTGGTGACAGCAGAAGTCTGGTTGCTACCAAAAAGTCGGTGCTCTGGTGCTGCGGAGGCAGAAGAGGATAGAAGCAAGGTGATAAGGAGAAAGCAAGCGAACTGTTTCATGATATGTGATTATAATGGAAGGGACGGAGGTAGCCCCGAAATCTTTTTATTCCATCTCTAAAAGTTTATATCGCATTATCCTCGCCGTTCCCCCAGACCCGGTAGGTGCGGTTTTGCAGTGTACTCGTCCCAGTTCATGCCACACGGAGAACCTGAATACCGTTGATTCATGCGATCTGCATTCCTAACCGCACTATACATGTCAATTTTAGAAAAAGGAAACTTTGGTTCCCAGACCGGTAGGTGCGGTTTCCTAACCGCACCGAGTTTGGTGTAAAATTAATTACAGAATCCACTATAAGAGAAATCATCAATCAGAATTGGTATGAGTTGTGTATTTCCACAATTAGTGAGAGCATAGCATGTATTGAAAAAAAAGTGAAGATTGGTGTTTCCCGCAGGTGCATCGGGCGCAAACGCACCCACCGCTGCTGGCGAGGTATCATGGAGATTAATTTTTTACGTTGGGAATTCCCCTATCCTCACGAGATGGGTATAATCCCTGCTGGCGAGGTTTCCCAACCTAATACTATAGTTTGGACAATTTCTGTCGGATTCGTGCCCAGTTTTCAAAGCATTTCTGATTTTTCTCAACGTTTCTTACACAAACGCAATTCGCAGAAAAATAAACTCTGATGAACTAAAGGGCAGCCCCAGAGGGGCGAAAGGTGTATAGAAACGCCATATCTGCCAAGCCATAAGCCCCAGAGGGGCGAAAGGTGTATCTTTAAAAAACGTTTGACTTTGTCAGAAATTCAGATATAATAACCCGTGTGCTACCTAATACGTTTTGGGTGTTTAACACAGATTTTTTAGGAAAAGAAACTCTTTACACCCCGTATGGAGTGTAATAAAATATTTGGGTAATTCCATGTTCCACCAGACCCGGTAGGTGCGGTTTTGTGGCGTACTCGCCCCGCCGAGTGCCACACGCGCACTCCGCACCGGGCATCGGTAAAAATTACCCGATTAAATTCTTAATCTTCATTAGGGGTGCTATGTGAATGAGAAACTGGCAACTTGGGTTATAAGAATAGGACTTACGCACTTCCCCGGTAGGGTCTTTCACCTAACCGCACCGAATCCTGTGAAAATAGGTGAAATTTGGTCATTTTGCGTAAGTCCTAAAGAACAAAACTTTCAGGAGGCTCATGATGATAACGTTAAAGCGAACTTTGGTATTCAGTTTCGGACTCCTGTTTTTAGGAGTCAATGCGTTTGGTAACGTGTGGTACAGTGAGAATTTTGACGACTTCAAAGAGGGTGACATCGTTGGGCAAGATGACTGGAAAACAGCAATGAACCAAAAAACTTGCCAAATTGGTAGCGAGGTGAAGCGCGGTGACACAGGCAAAAGCATTCTGATTACAGAAAACACAATGGTCACCAGAAGTTTCGATGGAACTCATGATGGAATTCAGTACACGTCATTATTCACGCGACGGGAAAAAGGCGCAGGCACCATGCTGTTTTATATCGGTGGAGATGCCATTAAGTGGGGCGGGGCTGCCGTGTTTAATATTTCGACGGATGCCGCTATCAACGCACTCGATGGCAATGCCGGGCAAAAGGTAACGGATGCGAAATTCGGTGAATGGCATCATTTCCGCATCGTGCTCGACTTTAAAAAGAAAACCTATGACTTTTACGTCGATGACGAACAAGTCGTCGATGATTTCGGTTTTAGAGGCGAAGGGGGCAAAGGCGGCGTGAATCCGAGTCTCAGCTGGATCTTCTTCGGTTGGGATCACCCCACTGAGCTGACTGCTTATATTGATGACATTGAAATGGGAGACGGTGAGGGCGAAACGGCTGGCAAACCGCAAGCGGTTTCTGCTTTAGACAAACTCACGACCACTTGGGGAAGTATCAAGCAGCGATTGTAGTATATGTTCATGCGATGGTCAAAGTCTGTCAGTTAACGGTTCTGGTTTAGTAGTAAAACGTATACGTCGGTCTGTCAAGGAGAATGCTTAAGATATTCCAGAAACTCCCCATGGTAAAGTCACCGAGTGCCAAGCCGAGAAAGAGCGGGACTGTTTTCCGATAGAGACCGAGTCCGCCGTATTTTAGCACACTCCATTTGGCGACGGTGCTGATGATAAACGCTGCCCAGAAAAGGTGGAGATGGAAGGATACGCCGTAACCGAGGGGATGAATCGGCCACCAGAACAACCGACTGCGAACCGCTGAGAGTAGAAGCGTCGCAGAGAAACCGATTGTTATCGCGGTAATGTGTCCGCTATTTGCATCTTGCGGTGCGGTGAGCCACCCCTCAAGGAAGCGATACGCCCGTCCGCCAAAGCTATTAATCTGTCCACCGACCTTTCCTGAATTAACGCCGAGTTCAAAGAAGGTATCTACCAGCATAAGGATGCACAACGGCATTGCGATGAGGATCAACGTAAGCATCAGACGGGATAATCCTTTTACGTCGAGGTTGCCGCGCTCGGCGAGTTTAAACGCTTCGAGTTGGTGCGGCATCGGATGGCTCCGATTGTCTCTATTGAACCAGAAAAAGAGCGCGAACCACGTCAGATTGCGTGCCCCAATCCGACGCGTGCCGAGCGTGCTCACGAGGCTATGGTGTGGTCCGATAAAGGTTGTTGAGTGAATCGGAAAACCGATTTGTGCTCGAATACGGGTCAACGGCATCGCGATTGTCGCAAAATGTGCCGCAAAAAATAAAATCGCGATCCACAGTGCCATGCCTCCACGCACCGCGAATCCGATGATGAATATCCCACCGAAGACGATCCCTAAAAACGCCGTTCGATAACGCATCGGTTCTTTCGAGTCCGCTGTTGTTCTTTGGGAAAACGCTGTGCGAAATGCCCGCCAGATCTGTCTGCGCGTGCTCCACAGCGCAACCGCACAGATGCCGATATACGCGCCGATGTTCTGCTCATACGGATAAGGAAAGCCGGGGATGTTCTCCAATCCGGTGAGGATGGTGATGAAGTATTGCACTTTATAAAGAAAGAAAAAGAGTAGACACGATGTCAGCAATTCGAAGGGCATCAGGAAGCCGAGTCCAACAGCGAACGGATACACAATAATTGCGTTCCCACCCTGAAGAAAGGCTGTCCACGGCTTTTCAGTGAATAAGGCGTTGAGAGGGATGTGTTTATTCGGAAACGACGGAATTGAAGGAAAAAAGATGTTCAGCCCATTGAGGAGACTGATGATTGCCGCAATGCCGAACCCCCACCACATGGCTCGGTTCCGCAGGAATCGGCTTGTATTGTAGGCGAGTTGATACGGGAGCTCGACAATCGGATACACGAGGCGTTCCTGTTCCGTCCACTGCTTGCGGATGATGACATTGATACACTGCATCACGAAAATAAGCGCGAAGGTGAAGACGCACCACCAGAAGGTCGGGATCAGCCATTTCATTATGTAATGGGTTTCAAAAAAGGGTTCATCACCGAGATAGAACGCACGGAGCACGCTCGCATCGTTGATTGTCAGCCAGTCCGGTAGATAGTCCCAGAACAACTCGCGCCATTCGTTTTCAGGTGTGCCGAAATAGAAGGCGTGAACGATAATTGAGACGAGCGGAAGGAACATGTCGTAGGACATGAACAGCAGGGTCATTGACATCAGGATATAGAGCGTGATTAGTTCACCACCTGTCAGTGCGTGCTTCGCCGCATATTTTTTGACGCCGATGTTGAAAGCGGCAATGATCAGCAGTGTGAAGACAACACTGTAGAAAGGTGCCATCAACGTTGGGAAGGTGTATCGGAGTGCCTCACATTCAATGTGCCATTTGTAGATGAATGGCAAAAGTAACAACGATATAAGGATGGTACGCAGAGTGATTTTTTCAGGGGTCGGTATACGTGTTTGTGGATTTAAAGGAGACATAGTAGGCGTTTAGCGATCCCTCCCCCGGTAGGTGCGGTTTCCCAACCGCACCGGTGTGGTGTGTTCTGGGAGAAATGTGAACCTTCTCCTTGTATTTTACGTTTATTCAGGTAAAAGTTCAAGAGAATCATTGTGAGCATTGGGGAGTGTTTGGTTATGAAAATTACACACGTTGAAGCGTTCGCGCTCCGATACCAAACAGAAGAATCGTCAGAAGAACAGGTAGACAGCTACTACTTACCACCTGAAGGATGGCGTTGCATCTACTCGCGCCACCATGAAACGATGGTTGTGCGGATTACGACATCAGATGGCATCGTCGGGTATGGTGAAGGACAAAGTCCCGTTTCTCCGCGCACATCGAAGACAATCGTTGAGGATCTCTGTCGTCCGATACTGATGGACCAAGACCCGTTTGACGTGGAATACCTTTGGCAACGGATGTTCACGGCGATGCGGGAGCGTGGACACTATACCGGCTTTTTCATCGATGCACTCGCGGGGTGTGACATTGCGCTCTGGGACGTTATTGGGAAAGCGACAGGGAAACCCGTTCACAAAGTACTGGGTGGACGCTACCGCGATCGGATCCCTTTATACGCCGGTGTGGGCGGTAGCACCCCGGAAGGGGCGGTGATACAAGCGGCGAAGCATGTCTCACAGGGATATGGCGGGTTGAAGATTCACTCGACACACAGTCGTGCCGAGATTTTGGATATCGTCGCCGCTGTGCGCGAAGAGGTCGGTCCAAAGATTAAGTTAATGGTGGACCTCCATACCCAATACAGTGTCCCAGAGGCGACGCTGCTCGGACGCGGGCTTGAGGAATTAGACGTGATGTGGTTGGAGTCGCCGACGGCACCGGAGGACATCCCCGGACAAGCGGCATTGGCACAGGCACTGGATATGTCAGTCGCGATTGGGGAATGGACACGCACACGCTTTGAGTTACGGGAGGTATTTGAACGTCGCGCCTGCGACATTACCATGCCCGATATTGCCCGCACAGGGCTCACAGAGGGGAAACGCATCGCAAGCCTCGCCGATACCTATAACATTCCAGTGACACCGCACATCGGAGGCGGTGGCATCCTCTCGATCGCCGCAACGGTGCAATTTTCAGCGACGATCCCTAACTTCCTCATTATGGAGCATTCCCCAGAAGCGTATGAATCGAAAGGGCAGATCACCACACGAAAACCGATGATTGAAGACGGTGCCTTCGTCCTTGATGATATGCCCGGACTCGGTATTGTTATTGATACAGAAGCGTTAGAAGCCTTCGCTATTGACAGTTAATATCCAAACGCTGCGATTTTCTATGACTGACAACAGATGGCTGACGGCTGACGGCTATTAATACCCTTTTTCCTTATCCACAACGTTCGCGAGCGGTTCGCCGTTCACGTATTTGTGCATGTTGTCGATGAAGAGCTCCATTGCACGTTTGGCGATATTCTGCGACGCACCAGCGGTATGGGACGTTAAAATCACATTCGGGAGCGTCCATAATGGATTGTCTTCTGGACACGGCTCCGTATAGGTCACATCCAACCCCGCACCCGCCAGTTTCCCGCTTTTCAGCGCGGCGATCAGCGCATCTTCGTCGACCACTTTACCACGACTGACGTTAATAAAGTAGCATCCATCTGGTAAGGCATCGAATTCCGCATGCGATAGCAACTTGTGCGTCTGAGGTGTGATTGGACAGCAGACCGTCAGAACGTCGCTCCGAGACAAGAATTCCGGGAGCCAGTCGAGTTGCCCCAATTCATCGACGGTGTCCGGCTTCTCCATCGGTTCGGGATCGACAGCAATCACATGGAAGTCGAAGGCTTGGGCACGTTGCGCGACCGCTCTGCCGATACCGCCAAGTCCGAGAATTCCCATCGTCATGCCCGATACCTCAACGCATTGTGTCCACTTCCACTCTTTATCACGCATCAAATCGAGTTGTGTATTGATGCCCCGTGTGAGTGAGAGTAACAACGCGAAGGCGTGTTCGGCGAGTTGGGGTCCATACAGACGCTTGCTGTTTATCAGTGTGATCGGACTCTCTTTGAAGGCGGGATACATTGACCGTTCCACCCCCACGAACGGCTGCATAACCCACTGTAGCGATGTCGCATGTGGGAGGGCATCTTCTGATACGACGCCGTAGAGGATTTCAGTGTCTGAAATGTGATCTTTAAGTTGCTCACCTTCCGATAGAAAGCTGATTTCCATCTCTGCGGGTGCGTCCTTCAGCATATCCGCAACTTCTTGGCTAATTCCACTGGCAATCAAGACTTTGATGTTTATAGAATTTTCTGTGATTATTCTGTAGATAAAATGAATTTGTCAATATGGGCGCGCTTGACGGTCAGTTTTGTTCCACGGTGGATTTACAAGGAACGGCAGCCCTACAGGGATAGGTTTAACGTTCGGGAACAACGAACCCACTCTCGGTTTCAAAACTTTACCGAGGTATGCCTCTACACCGTCGAGTAAGTATGGTGGTATACTCGTCCACGTGACGAGTAAATTCATATGCGCGTATGCTTGAATTTGTGGATCTCTACGATGTGCCGTAATTCTATTTTTGATATTTCCTTGTCCAATTTTGACTGTTATCGGGTTCCCGAGATTATCCCAATACCAGATGATGTAGACCCCTACAAGGTTATC
>JAGWBV010000065.1:0-31898 GCA_021295715.1 Candidatus Poribacteria bacterium
ACCGATTCTCAACAAGATATGACCCTGCCTTTTGAAAAGGCAGCTTGAATTCTGAAATATTGTCCAAACTTTAGTACAAACTTAAGGAGGCGTATAATGCAATCCCAAATTTTCTATGAACCCGAATCAATGAGCCTTGAAGATCGGCCCGTGCCAGCAGCCGGAGACAACGACTTGCTTGTCCAGGTCCGTTCGGTAGGCATCTGTGGTTCGGACGTAGCATATTATTTCGGCAATAGCTCGCTTGAAACCGGCGACGGGAAAGGACCCCTTATCCTTGGACACGAATTTACGGGTGAAGTCGTTGAGGTTGGCAGCGAAGCAGGAAAAACGGGTGGATTCAAAGTAGGCGACCGGGTTGTCGTCAATCCTGTTCAATCAAATCCAGATTCCTTCTGGAGTCAGAAAGGATTGTCCAACTTATGTCCCGAAAAACGCGTCTTAGGTGTAGGGGTTGATGGTGGCTTCGCGGAGTACGCAGTCTCAGACTATCGTTGGACAGTCAAGTTACCCGACAACGTGACCTATGACCAAGGTGCACTCACAGAACCACTCGCATGTGGACTCTATGCTGTCAACAATCTCAACGCCGAAGAAGGTCAAACCGCAGTCGTCTTCGGACCCGGTCCCATCGGCTTGATGATGGTGCAAGTCCTGAAAAGCCGTGGCTTGAAGAACGTCCTACTTGTCGGAACCCGTGATTATCGCTTGGACTGCGGTAAGGAACTTGGTGCTGATTTAGTCGTCAACGTCAGTGATATCAACTCTCCGCACTATGTGGAAGACTTAGGTGCTACGATTCAGGAACTCAACGATGGCGAATTGGCAGATCGTGCAATTACGGCAACCAGCTCACTCGACGCCATCCATACCGCCTTAGAAGTTACAGGCAGACACGCAACTGTCGTTATCTTCGGGCTTCCTGGCGATACAGATGTAATGCAGGTTCCCATCCTCGATACGATTCTTATGGATAAAACCATCAGGTTTTCTTGGCTGGCACCTGATACGTGGGAAGAAGCAGTACAACTCATTTCGAGTGGCGATGTCAATATGGACAAAATTATCAGCCACGAATTCCCGCTCGAATCACTTGTTGAAGGGATAACAAAGGTACGCAATCGTGAAGACGGTTGTACGAAGGGCTTGATAAAAGTTTCTCCTTAACCTGTAAAGAATATGGGCATCCCATTTTTCATCCTTTTTGTCCTTTCAATCGCTTTCTTATCTCTTGGGATAACTGGATGGGGTGGTTTTGTTACGGTGGAATGGTCTCAGCAGGACTCAGTCGACGCAAAGACCGACACCGGATCTGTCACCCCTTACCTAAGTTTTAAACAAAACTACTGGGCAATCGCACAGTGTTCCATAGGATTTCTGCTGTTTTTAACGAGTCTCTATTTTATGGGCTTTTTTCTCTATCTCGAAGAACGAGAAAGCGGCAGAATTATGAAAAACGTAAAAAGTTTTGCCAAACTCAGACGGTTTCTTGAACGACATCAGAAAGGGGGCCTTTCACAATGACTTCTCTCATAAGATGCCTTGTTGATAGATCCAAGCAGTGCTGGATGCTTATAGGTTTCGGGTTCGTATTCCTCACGCTATACTGTGCCACAGCCAGTAACGCCAAAATTGACCCAGAAACAGTTGTTGGAATCTGGCTCTTCGATGAAGGTAATGGAAAAATTGCCGAAGATTTGTCTGGAAACGACAACGATGGCGAGCTCAAAGAGGGCACGAAATGGGAAGACGGACAATTCGGGCAAGCCGTTATATTCGACGGAAAAGATGATTACGTTGAAATCGCTCCATCACTTCTGTTCAATCCGGAAGTATTCACAGTTACTTTCTGGATGCACCCGACGGCTGTTGGCGGCAACAATCCAGCAGGAAAGGGATCTGCCACCCTCGTCATCGCAAACGGTGATCCGGGTGACGGTGGGGGTGCGAATTGGTGGTTTGAATTCTGGAACGGCGGCAACTTTGAGTTCAAAAGCTGCCAAGCGGGTTGTGCTGCCGCGAATACACCGGTGAATAAACCAGACGAATGGTATTTTGTCGCCGGTATTTACAACGGCACTGAATACGAACTTTATATTGATGGTACATTCAAGACGAAGGGACCGAATAAGGTCGGTGCACCTGAAAAAGGCTTACTCATTGGTAGCGGACTCTGCCCGGCAGGTCACGGATGTGACGGTGGATACTTCAAAGGCATCATCGACGATGTCGCGATGTTCAGCGATGCTTTAAGCGAGGCAGATATCAAAACGCTCATGGAAGAAGGAGTAGGCAAAGTTCTTGGTGTTGCTCCAGTAGAACCTACAGGTAAATTGGCGACGATGTGGGGCGATCTGAAAACGCGCTAAAGAGGTAATTCCGACCCGTATGAAACGACAATCAAAAAATGACTTACTTCTTCGCGCCTCGAGATGTCTACCGGTAGAACGCGTTCCAGTGTGGATGATGCGGCAAGCAGGCAGATCAGACCCTGTCTACCGACAGATTCGACGTGAGCTTAATCTCCCGTTGGAACGACTCTTTCGGACCTGTCCCGCACCGATGTCCCAAACAGAGGTTGAATCAGCGGTCAAAATATCGCTTCTGCCCAAACGTATCGGTGTCGATGCCATCATTGTCTACAAAGACATTCTTACGCCCCTCGCCCCCATGGGGGCGCATTTCCGATTCGATCCAGGACCCATTTTAAACCCGCCGATCCGCACGCAAGCACAGATAGACGCGCTTCGACCCGTTGATGAACCCCCTACACAATTGGCGTTCACAGGAGAAGTCATTCGTAAACTCCGCGAAACCTTGAACGAGGAACTACCTCTCATCGGTTTCGCCGGGGCGCCTTTGACGCTTGCCTTTTTCCTTATCGCAGGGGAAAGCCCGATCAAACGGGGTTCAGGCGTATCTGAAAAGGCAGCGCCAGTCTTCCAAATGATGGAAGAAGCACCTGAACTCTTACATCGTCTGCTAAACAAATTGACCGATATGACTATTAACTATTTGAACTACCAAATTAGCGAAGGAGTTCAAATAGTTCAGCTTTTCGAGTCTATCGCCGATGTCTTACCCCGGCAAATATATGAAGAGTTCGCTTTTCCGTATCATCAGCAAATCTTCGCCGAACTCAATCCAGAGGCACCAGGAATCCTATTCGCAAAAGAGTGTAGCTACGTAGATTTAATGCATCGGAGTGGGGCAAATGTCCTAAGCATTGGAAAGTGTGTGGATCTTAGCGAAGCCAAAGCAAACACAAACGGTGCTGTTGCCTTTCAAGGAAACGTTGATAACGACATTCTTCGCGATGGCACGCCTGCCGACATCACGGAAGCTGTTGAAACCTGTCTAAGACAGGGCGGAAAGACTGGACATATTTTGAATCTGAGCCACGGTCTGCACAGAGATACGCCTTTTGAAAATGTTAAACATTTCGTCCACATCGCAAAAACACTTTAGGAAAATTGATGAGAAACATCCTCGAAAACCCCTTTGCCCCACGACAATACGGACAGCTTGTTAAAGTGACAGAACGAGTATATCTCTTTCGTAATATTGTAAATTCTTCAATTATCATTGGGGATAAAGGGGTCGCAGTAATTGATACACAAGTGAACCAGATGATGGCACGGCGGTTGCGTAATGCAATCCGTGCCATTACCGATAAACCAATACTGTATGCAATTAACACCCACTATCACTGGGATCATACCAATGGAAACACTATTTTCCATGAAGCTGGGGCAACCGTTGTCGCTCGCGAGATGACCAAAGATTTTATGGTCAACAGGTCCCCGCGGCAGGAAGCATTCCTGCGTTCCCGCGGCTTCACACTCGGCGATCCACCCTTTCTACCACAACAGACATTCACACACGAAACCGAACTTGATTTGGGGAATCAACCGCTACACCTCGTTCATTTAGGAAAGGCAGAAACGGATGACGCCACTGCTATCCGGGTTCCGGCAGAAAATTGTATCGTCTCTGGCGATACCGTTATGACAGGGAGTTTCCCCATCTTTGGGCAGCCTGTTATGAATGAAGGACTCATGGCGAACCACGATTGGATCAACACAATTAAGGAACTCCGGACTTATGAACCTAAATCTATCCTACCGGGGCACGGACCCTTAGCACGTGATGCCGAAATTGACCTCTTGCTTAAGATTGAGTCCTATTTCCTAACAGAAGTCCGAAAACGTGTTGAACAAGGCATATCCTTGAACACGCTGCTCGCCGAAATGGAAGCCAACTTACCCGACTGGATTCGCTCTATTGCTGAGGTATGGGGAACACCCCGTTATGCGATTTTGAGGGTATATCGCGGGTTAATCGACGATCCAGAACCGGGTTGGCAACATCTGAAACCTTCAGCTATTCCGGCTGCGGATACCGAAAAACTGTACGAAAAAACAAACGCACTTGAAGACTTTCAGGCTTACCGAGAAACCGCCGAAGAGGTCGCGGAAGGTAATGACTTTGGCTTAGCGATTGCCATCTTAAAAACCGCAACCGAAAAATATCCGAATCTACCCGACGCATGGACGGAATACGCAAATTTACTCACACAAGCCTCCCGCACCGTGTCAAGTGTCCTTGAGAAGGGAGACTTCTTCGCTGAGGCTAAAAAAGCATTCAATATTGCACTTGAATTGGACCCTGATCACGCGCCAGCACATCTCTTGCGCGGGTACAACCACATTCTTTCTGCCTATCGCAACGGCGACGAAACAAAAACAGGACTCGAATCCATCTATAAAGCACTCGTCATCGGGATTCAGGGGACACAAATCGCACAAGCATACTTCTGTATCGGACTCGCACATCGCACAAATGGAGACGAGACACTCGCACGTGAAGCTTTCGCCAAGGCGATCGCTGCCGACGCAAGGTACATGCCGGCACAGTTAGCGAATATGGCATAGGAGAAAATAAAAATGAAATATGATAGCGTCTTACTCGTTGCATTCGGTGGACCAACACCCGGCTGCTGTCAAAAATACAATAGTGATGCATGTCCCGGTGAAGCCTACTGTTTTGTCGAAGGAATTGCCGGGGAGGCTGAATCTCAAAAAGAACGTGTAAAAGACATCTCAGCTCACTACGTAAGATTGGGCGGCTTTTCGCCGTTCAACGAGTTAACTTTCAAACAAGCCGACGCGTTAAAAATCGCACTGCAAGCCCGCGATCTGCCGTTGCCTGTCTACGCTGGATTTAGACATTGGAATCCGTATTTAAAAGAGGTCATCGCGGAAATGGCACAAAAAGGACACCGCAAAATACTCGGCATTATTATGGCACCCCACCAATCCAAAGTCAGTTGGGAGTGGTACCAGCAAACCGTAAAAAAAGGAATAGACGCAGTTGATGGTGAGAAACCGACTGTTGATTATCTCGATCCGTGGTACACACACACAGGTTACGTTGGTGCCATCGCCGAAATCATCGAAACCGCATGTGGCGACAAGTTAGCACGCGCTGAACTTGTTTTCACAGCACACGCAATCCCTCAAGTAGCGGCGGATACTTCACCGTATACACAACAATTTGGAAAAACTGGCGAGGCGGTCGCTAAACAAATCGGAAAGACGCAGTTCGCTTTAGCATACCAGAGCGAAGTGGAAAATAGCCCGATTCCATGGACACAGCCGGATATCAATGATTGGCTTAAAGCCCGAAAGGAAGAAGGGGTCGATACTGTTGTCGCTTCACCGATTGGCTTCCTCTGCGACCATGTTGAAGTGCTCTATGATTTGGACATAGAGGCGGCAGAAACCGCAGAAGCGTGTGGCATTGATTTCATTCGGGCAGGCACGGTCGGCGACCATCCCAAATTCATCAACATGTTAGCAGATTTTGTGTGTGAAAAATCCGCGAAAGAAAAATAAATTAGAACTCACACTTCGTTGGTAGGTGCGGTTTCTAACCGCGCCGAGCTGATGTCTGTAGGGTAGGTCTTGTGCCTACCTTGCCATAGATTATGTCAGAAAACTCGGGTAGGAAACATGCCATTGTCATCGGCGGCGGTATCACAGGTTTAGCCGCCTGCTACCGTTTGCAGCGCGAGGCTGTTGCGCGCGGTATTCCGCTGGACATTACACTCCTTGAAGCGAGTAAACACGTCGGGGGTGTCATCCAAACTGAACACCGTGATGGGTTTCTCATAGAACACGGTCCCGATGCTTTTATTTCGACCAAACCGGCGGCAAAGGCATTGTGTGAAGAACTTGGTATTGCAGATCAATTCATTGGGACCAACCCAAAGGTGCGTCGGAGTTTTGTGATCCGGAACGGGACGTTGCATCCTGTCCCTGAAGGTTTTTATATGATGGCACCAGGTTCGTTCATGCCGTTTTTAAAAACACCTCTCTTCAGTTGGCGAGGCAAACTGCGGATGGCACTGGACCTCGTTATTCCTCGCAGAGGAAGGGATACGGACGAAGCAGTAGCACACTTCGTCAGGCGTCGCCTCGGCACTGAAGCTTTCACACGCGTAGCACAACCTATGATAGGCGGTATTTATACCTCAGATGCCGAAAATTTAAGCCTACAGGCAACGTTCCCCAGGTTCTTGGAAATGGAAAAAGCGCACGGCAGCATTATCAAGGCACTTCGTGCGCAGAAGAAGCAAGCCGCCCAAACCAGTCAAGATACAAGCGGGCCTCGCTACAGCCTTTTTCTTTCCTTTAAATCTGGAATGCAGACACTGATCGATACGCTTACTCAAGCAGTATCCAGTAGTATCAGATTAAATGCGAAAGTAGAACGTGTTCAACAAACGAGCGATGGAAACAGGTGGTGTGTTTCACTTGCTAACCGAGAAACGCTAAACGCCGAACTTCTCTGCATTGCCCTTCCAGCACCACATACAGCAGCACTCATCGGCGACCTATCAAGCCCACTTACCTCAAAACTCAACGCAATCCCCTACGCCTCCTCGGCAACAGTCAATTTAGCATTCCGCCGTAAAGATATCACACACCCATTAGATGGTATGGGATTTGTTGTCCCTGCTACGGAAAACCTATCTCTCATCGGATGTTCTTTCAGTAGCGTTAAATTTGAGAACCGCGCCCCAACCGATCATGTCTTGTTGCGCGCCTTTTTTGGCGAACCCACGTCCAAAAAAACTGAAACCGAACTCATTGAATTATGTCAGGCAAATTTAACACCACTTCTTGGGCTCAAAAACGCCCCACAATTTGCTATGGTGGGTAAGCATTCACAAGCGATGGCGCAGTATCAGGTGGGACATCAAGATGTTGTCAGTAGTATAGAGCAGTTCACGGGCACACTGCGGGGATTAGCACTCGCAGGAAATGGTTACCATGGGGTCGGCATCCCAGACTGTATTCAGAGCGGAGAGGCGGCAGCACTTGCGCTCTTGGACACACTATAAGGAAACCTGATGGACTTTGTGATAGCGCGTCAACGCATAGCTGCTGTCCGTTTGGGACTGTTCGGATGTGTGTTGGTAATATTAATCGGGAGCCTCGCCCTTCGTGCTGAGGATGCTACAAATCGCGTCGAAGAAGCCTATCAGGGATTTCAGGAAGGAAAGTGTAAAAGTTGCCATCCTGCAATCTGGAGAGAATGGGAAAATTCGATGCACGCTAAGGCATGGGTTGACGAGATCTATCAGGAGGTTGCAAATCAAATTGAGGATAGAGAAATGAAATGTGACGGGTGCCATGCCCCTCAACCGATCCTCATCACAGGCATTGGAGAAATGCCGAAACTTAGAAACACGCAACGAGACACAGGTGTTTCATGCCTCGTTTGCCATCTTGATGCTGAAGGCGCGATGCACGGTCCACAAGCAAGTGCAGAAACTTACTTCCACGCGAATGTAACCAACCCCATCTATACCGCACCAACAACGCTCTGTAGCACCTGTCATGGTCAGCCGACGGTTCCTGAGCACGACCAGGTCTCCAGTTTTCTAAATTCCAAATTCGCCGAGGGGGATAAGAGTTGTGCGACATGCCACATGCCTGTTGTCAACCGACTCCAAAGCACAACCAGTTATGAAAGCATCAAAGGCAGAAAGCATACGTGGCGCGGCAGTCGGAGTGTCGCGCAACTCAGACGCGCTGCAACGCTTCGACTTGAAATCACACCTGGAAAAATAGGTGTAAAACTACAGAGCAAAACCGGTCACATCTTGCCGGGTGGCACATTGCGCACCATCATTCTTGAAGCGAAACTTCTCTCTCCAGAAGGTATTGAACGACAAAGAGAGCAAATCTCGATTTCGGATAAGGAGCAAAACCGTCTTCTCCCAAATGAGGAGAGAACTTACAGTTTTGATACTTTATCCAGTACGACTGGGGACACAATCACAGTCCGATTGATGTATCAATTGACACCAAAAACACCTAAATCCGAGTGGATAGTGATGGCGGAAAAAAATCACATTGTTCATTGAGGGGCTAAGCGTTCATATTCGGCAACGAATCGAAACCCAGCAACCGTTTTAAAGTCGGTGTTGCACGTGATACAACTTCATCTGATACCAATTCAAGGTGTGCTTGCTGCGGCTTCAGGATAGAACGACAGAAAAAACCGAGTAACCCAACCCGTGGTTCATTCGTTCTATTTTCTGATGATCCGTGCCATATTGCCCCGTTGACGATTAAGACAGAGCCGCGGGGTCCACAAATCTGCAGCGCATCGTCATATTCCACACCGGGTTCAGGTAACGCTTCAAGCCGTCGATGGCTCCTCGGCACACAACTGGTTGCCCCATTTTCAAGCGTCCAGTCATCTAAAAACCAGACGCTGTTGGCAACCATGGGAAAGTTTGGACGTGGCGTCGGAAGCCCCGATAACGGATAATCGATATGGAGACCCGCATCAGGTGCACCCGGATAAAGCACATTTACAGTAAAAGAACTCAGTGTGCAATCAGTGCCGAGTAAATACTCCATCGCGGCGAGCATTTTTGGATGTTGAATAGTCTCTTCAAATATCTCGCCTTTGTCAACGAGATTCCAGACCCGTTGAGCACTGCCGTTTGCAAGATATGAGTGACCTTTGCCGGCTTTTTGCTCTGCTACAGATAGTGCCAAAGCGTGTTCACGAAGTGCCGTTGTTGTATCTATAGGTATAAGACTTTCCAGTAGCAAGAAACCGTGCTGGTCCAATTGGTTCTTTTCAGATTCACTCAAGATAGCCATTTTTTTCTCCGGTGTTATTTTTCTTGACAGTTTAAGCGTTTTTTGGTAATATGTCAAACAGATTGTCGATTTCTACGAAAATAGCCAGAAATCTGCAGGAAAATTTGAAATTTTGATTTGACATATTTTGAGAGTTGTGGTATTATTATATAGGCGGGCTGCAATTTAATCGATGATATACGGAAAAGAAACAGACAACGCTGGTGGAGGACAATCGGAGTGTATCGGGAAACAGAAAGTGCGTAACTGCACATTCCCAAAATAGCACTCGTATCTTTTTGGGGCGGCTTGCGCCCTTCGTGGAGAGCGTTGGGTTACCAACCTCTATGAAACGAGAAACATTAACGAAGCTAAGGCAAACAGGCTTTTAAACAAGTCCCAATGCCTTTAGGCTTGGGTACATTGACGTAACTGCAGGACGATTTGTTTACCGGTTTACCCGTGTAACATAATCTCTCTGACATTTAACGATTAAATGTTTGCTTAATTTTGCCACTTTATGTTAAAATAATAAAAAAAATTCCCGCAGGGTCAAATCACTAAAGTCAGATGCCCGCTTCTCATTCGTTTTTGACCTGTGCCTTATGTGATACGAACGCTATCTCATGGCTACATCGGTATCGGGAAATTATAACGCTCGTTGGTAGGATGTTGATTGGATGGGCGGACATCTACCCCAGTCGTCTTTAGTTGTATTCTCGCTTGCCCATCTAAGAAACTCAGTACTGAGTCTTGCGAGCGCGCAGACTTAACGAGGAGGATGAGTTAATGAAAAAACGAACACTCGTTTGTTTTTTGATTTTTACAGAACACTGTTTTCGGGCAAGAAGTTTCTCTCGCGGAACAGGTAGCTGCAAAATACAGCGAGACGCTTCAACGTGAGGATATCGTAGCAGTCTTGCCAGCTGTTCTGGAGGGGCTGAAAGCACCAAACATTCAAGCCCTCTTGAACCCCCAGACTATTACCCTTGTCGTTGATAATCCGGATCTCCTACCACAATTTGCTCCAGATATAGATCCGGCATTCGTAACCCTTCTGAAAGAAGATGCCGAACTCCAGGCAATGCTCAACGATCCAATCGTGCAGGAATTGCTTCAAGATCCAGCAGCGATTGATGAACTCGCAGGGTTGTTGAATGTTGGCGCACCCGTGGAACCACCTGTGGACACAACGCCACCCGTCGTGGAACCACCTGTGGATACAACACCACCTGTCGTGGAACCACCCGTGGACACAACACCACCCGTCGTGGAACCACCTGTGGATACAACACCACCTGTGGATATTCCGCCAGCTATGGAAGCCCCATCAGCAGATCCATTCGCTCCGATAATGCCTGAGAATCAACCACTTTTCGGACAATCGCGTCTCGGTGGTCTCTCTCTAAATACAACTTCTGGAAAACAGTTTGTGGACGGGATAATTGCTGCATTAGGAATACCTGTTGAAGCGGAAACCCTCGTGGATTCAATTCTGTCATTGGTGCCAAAAGGCTATCTCCCCAAAAAGCAGATTCGGCAGATTCTAACGTCGAAACATCAAGCCATTGCTTTCGCGAATGAAGCAAACCAGTTGGATCCTGAGAACTTCGGAAATGCGATAACGCCGAACTTCACCGATTATGCCTACTTAGAGCAAGGCGGTAAATACCTTGCCAGTGATAGCTTGCGGCTTTATACGCGTGTTCCATCAGCAAGTGTCGGTGGTGTTAAGTATACCCTTTCAGATGGTAGAACCATCGAAGGCTTACAGGTCACGTCAGATGAATTCCAAGCAGATACCATTCCTTATACCTTCCGGCTGGAAGAAACACTTGCCGCGACAAACCTACCCGCATGGCCCAGTTTAGACACCCAGTTGTTCTCTGGTGTTGTTCTCCGTTATTCACAGACTGGTTTGACAGGAGACTATATAGCTGTTGATATGCAGTCGGCGGTTGGGAAAGACGGTGTCGTTTGGGAAACAGAAATAGGAATTCCACTCGGAGTCAGCACCTACTACTACTTTGAAGTGACGCTCGTTGAACCGGTGTCGTTCACGACGTTGGATCGTGAAGCTCTCGCGGCTATGGATCCGACAACCATAACACTCGCAGAGGTGCTAAGTGCTACAAGAGAATACACGATTGAGAGTTGGGCAATGCCTGACCCGCGTAACCTTCAGTTAGCGGATCGTGGTATTGTTAACGCATTATTCACCCCTGATATACGGGCAGAAATTGTCGGCATTTTGGTGTCACCCCAAGCCGCTCCTATAATTTCCAAGTTTCTAAACCGTCAACAGGTTACCCTAACTGATGTTCTTGGTATCATTACACCAAGGCAACAACGCAAACTTGAGAATCTGCTGCTTCGTAACGCGAACGCACTGACAACCAAATTCGAGTCTTCATTTGATCCAATGTTGGCTTCTGTCTTCACTGTGCCACGCATCGATCTCGAAACCGAGTCAATCTGGGTTGCAAACATTGATGGCATTGCCGATGGTAACTATTACTTAGAAGCTCTGGTACACGATGCCGATGGAAATCCGGTGGATCAGATTCAAGAAACCTTTACCGTTGATACCAGCGCACCCGAGGCAGACATCGCGATTATGCCCGGTGATGCAAATACCGCAGTTTACCAGAACAGCGAAGGTA
This sequence comes from Candidatus Poribacteria bacterium, assembly GCA_021295715.1. Lineage (NCBI taxonomy): Bacteria > Candidatus Poribacteria > Candidatus Poribacteria bacterium. Next base: position 11,831 of record JAGWBV010000065.1, read on the forward strand.
TCTACGTTGCTACTGCTCCTAACGCTGGTGCCGCAGTCCTCAATGTTGCAGGCACACCGAAACCCGCTTACGCAGGTCAAGGTGTCGGTCCAGGCGAAGGATACCTGTTCTACCAAGAGGTTCAACTCGATTCTCATGGCATGCCGACAAGCGCATGGATGCCGTTGACAGTTGAATCTACCATGTTGACTTCCAGGATTTGGACCTCCGTCCTTACGCGAAATGGAGACCAGATTGTTTCTTTCTTGAAGCAGAACTTCCCGCAGCTCGTCGGTGGACTTGACGCTGAGTCAATACTGAACCTCGCCATGACTACCAGTCCTGAGGCAATATTGGCATTGGTCTCGCCAGGGACTATCCAAATGTCTGCGAATTCGGTTTTCAAGAGTTTAGGGCTAAAGAACTTCACGCTAACGGATGCCCAAGCTGAAGCAATACACCAAGCCTTAGGTGCCACGATAGACATCGTTGATCACCTTGTGCCGGTTACCTTTGACGCACCGCACACCGTGATGATGCCCATCCAGGGTGCACATATGCCTCTGATGATTGGTGAATACGGCGTTCGGGCAATGGGGATTGATACGCTCTTCAACGTCGGCTCCTATGCTGAACCGACACGGCTCAGAGTCGTTATGCCAGAAGCCGACAAAGCGAGCGTTACAGCCGCCAGTATCGGCGACCGAAACGGTGATGGCGATGCTGATGAACCCTACGAAAGCGGAACCATCTACTCCAACACCACAGATGGCGTGATGCTAACTCTCGCTGTCGAGCGCACAGCGCATCCCGCATCTATCTGGGCGGAATACATGGACGCAAACGGTGATTGGCAGCCGATCGGTGAAGCGCGTATGTTCGCTGAAGGCGAAGACGTGTCAATGTTTGAAGTGAGCTGGGATGTTATCGATTTTGACGCATTAGTAAGTGCAGGTAATTCTGTCATGGTGCGTGCTGTGGCAACCAATGCGCTTCAACTTACACACATGTCCGAGCCGTTCTCAATAAATTTGGATGCCGGTGTACATCCAGTGGATATTGAAGTTTTGGCAGTCGTTCTCGATACTGAGTCCATTACCGAAACGAACGCAGATAGTGGCGGACCACAAGGCACAGTCGTTATCAATGGATATACGCCACAACGGACATATCCAGAGATTGCTTCCCTCAATTTGACAATCAACGATGAAGTCGTTGGGACAGCTGATACAGGCGTTCTCGCTACCGAAGAAGAAATAGCGGCGTTACAGCAGAATACCGACTTTATTACGGATCTCGTTGCGGTTGCAGCTGAAGCGACAGCCGCCGATGAGCTATCAGGGAAACCAATTTCCTACCCAACCTACCTGAAATGGTCAGTTGAGGTGGATACAACGGCTCTGGATGATACCATCACAGTAGAGAGTGACGCAGCACGTGATGCCTCCAAGGATGACAATCAGTACTTGGTAAATCCGATCGCAGTAACCAGTGGTGCTGAGGAAGTCCCAGGACGCTCAGGTGCGAAGACGTATCTATCGGTTGATAACGTTGACGATGTCGCCCCACTCGGGCCAACAAACATCGTCGCTGTGGCAGATGTTGCTGGTGCCATTGAAGCAGACGCAGATGGTAACTACACAGTCGGTGGAATCGTTGATGAAACAGTTCCGACACCGATAGCAACGTATACCGTTGAACCGACTGCCGATCCGAGCACGTATGCCTCGGTTAAGATAGTTCAAGTCGATGCCGATGGCAACGAAACCATGATTGATGGTGAAGCCGGAATGTTGGACATTACAACCGATGTCGGGGTGCTTGAAAATGGACCTCACATGCTCCACGCTCTCGCAGTTGACGAATTCGGTAATGTCCAAACCGATGAATCGCCGCAAACCACGGTGCATGTGCTAAACTTCCGAGTCGCTGATGTCACGAGGCTGGTAGTTACAGCCGTTGACGGTGTAGATGTCCCAAGAACGCCACAGGAACCGATTCCGCTTCGGAGTTCGCTGACTGTAGGCTTTGATGTCGATAACGGTTCGTTAGATGCTGAAGAACTCAGCGGTTCTGTTGATGGCAGTGAAATACCAACCGAAAGTGAGGAAAATCCGGAAAATACCTTCTCACTCAAGGTAGATGTTTCAGGGTTATCCGACGGAATGTATACACCGAATGCTGTCGTTACCAAACGGAACGGTTCGGTGGGTTTCCCCTTGAAAGAAATCAATCTCGATAACACCGGTCCGATGGTCGAAATTCAAACACCTTCGGAAGACCATACGGTAGCAAGTTTGCCAACCGTTCACGCAACCTATAATGATGGTGACGGGAGTGGTACTGACAGCACTGGCAAGGAAGTCTTAGCGTGGGCAACCACGGAACTGGCTGTTGGTCCAACAGTCGGTATAGCACGTATCCACCCTGAAGCAGGCGACGTTGATGTCGCTGTCGATCAGGATGCCATTGAAACGGATAACGGCACGTTGGTTTATACCCGCACTGAGAAACTCGGTGGCGGCGCGTATCGAGTGACCGTGCGAGTTGCCGATGTCCTCGGAAACGTCGGTGAGGCTACCCGTGAGTTCGCTATCGAAGGGACTCCGGCAGACACTACAGCACCTGTCATCACTGAGGCGGCTCCATCGGGAACCATCCATGGTGAAAGTTGGGTAACGATCTCAGCGGTTGTTAACGATGCGGAATCCAAGGTTATAAGTGTGAAGTTCGGTATAAACGACAAACCGCTTCGCTCCATCGCACCCGCACAGATCGCTGACGGACGACTTCAGGTTGCCGATAGCTTCACAGCAGGAACGCATACCGTCAAGGTCGTTGCTATCAGCGAAGGTGGAAAAAGAGAACATTCATGGACCTTCACACTCGTCGTCGATAACGTCGCACCTACAATCACCTCGATTACGCCAACTGGAACTATCCGTGCTGGACTCCCGGTGATCTCCGCGAGTGCCAACGATGAATCAGGCGTTGACGAAATGGATATCGTCCTGATGGATAGCAATGGTGAAGAGGTGGAAGGTGACACCGAAGATGATGGCGAAGACGATGTCGAAGGTATCACACGCTTGGATTTCATTCCTGAAGAACCTCTTGATGAGGGAACTTACACGATTGAAGTCCGCGCAACCGATACAATCGGCAACTCTGCCACAGCAAAGGGTGGTTTCACAATCGACTTTGATACTGCCGCTCCGGTTATCACGATGTCGTCCCCACAAAATGAGGCACGCCTGACTGAGCGCCGTCCGCAGATTTCGATAACCTATGCCGATGCTGAATCTGGTGTAGATGCTGATTCTATCCGCTTTGTTCTCGATGACCGACTGATTAACCTCAAACCGAATCAGAAATCCGCATCACAGGTGCTATACACACCAGATGTTGATCTCGCTTTCGGGCAACATACGGTTAAACTTGAAGTATCTGACATGGCGCATAAAGAGGGTAACGTTTCTGATAAGAGTAGCGGTGCCCGTGAAGCAAACATGGCGGTTCATGAGTTTATCTTCTTTGTTGAAAGTGAGGAAGGCCCAGTATTGGCATCGCGTCCGATTAACGCGCCCAACCCGTTCAAGGATAATACTCGTATTTCCTTCACATTGACTCGACAATCCACAGTGAGCATTGTCATTTACGATATGACGCTCCGTCCGGTTCGAGTCCTTGTGGATAACGAGGTCTGGGATGCAGGCGAGTACGTTGGCAAAGGTGCTATCGGTTGGGACGGAACGTCCACCGCTGGTGAAGACTTAGCTCGAGGCGTTTACTTCTGTGAAATTATAGTCGCAGACGGTTTCGAGCCAGAATATGCCATTCTCAAACTCGCACTGACGCGCTAAGTATACCGCAGTCTGCATATCGGGAATTGGACATCCGTTCAGTTCCCGATGTGGACAGTCTTTTGGAGGATATAATGTTAATGACAAAGCAAATTGCTAAATGGGCTTCCAGACAGGGCCCGAAATTGCTATGTGGTTTAATACCCCTTTTCTTTCTTATCCTAGCGGTGTCACCGGTCAGCTTTGCCGGAGTGGATGCCATGCCACACCTACGGCTTGGTGCCGGGGCACGCTCGATAGGCATGGGTGGTGCCTTCACAGCAATCGCTGATGATGCCACCGCAACCGTTTGGAACCCAGCAGGACTCGGCTCCGCAGCGGATTTAAGTCTCAATTTTTCAACACAGCAACTCGACCTCGACAGGAGCCATAACTTCATCGCATTGACGAAAGCTCTCGGTTCAGCCGGATCTATCGGGCTTGCTGTTACAAATGCAGGTGTCAGTGGTATCCAGCAATATGATGCCAATGAACGCTACGGTGGCACATTTGACTATAGTGCAAACGCCTATTCCCTCTCCTACGGCATTGGGTTCGGAAACTTCGGTATCGGTCTAACAGGTCGTATGCTGGCGGATAACTTTGGCGCAGAAGGTGTTGAAAGCCAGAGTGGGTTTGGCGGTGTAGATGTCGGACTCATGGGACATGCGCTGCACATAGATGTCGGCGAAGAAAAGGTCCCGACTTTCCATTACGGACTCGCCGCGAAATACTTGGGGGCAGCCCTTGGTGAAGATACTGTGCCGATGGTGATTAGCGTCGGGGCAGCCTATAATCTCTATGTCGGTAACGTCGTCACATTTGCAGCCGATCTTGAGCAAGAGATGGTCAATCTTGACGAGAGCGCGGTGAGCCTAAGGCTCGGTACTGAATATACCATTGTCACTTACAAGTCCACTGCTCTTGCCATCCGAGGGGGCATCCGAGCATCACGCGACACACAAAACCTCTTCGGAGGATTTGGCGTGAACATCGGTGGTTTACAGGTTGACTATGCCATTCAAGATGGCATGGCAAGCGAAATTAACGGGGTTGGATCGACTCACTTTGCGTCCCTCTCTTATAGATTTTAAAGGAGATAACTGATGAAAATGATAAGAGGCACACTGAAGTTGGCACTTATTCTGTACATTTGCGCAGCACTCAGTGGAGTTTACGTGTTATCCGCATCTGCGAAAATCACACCGCACGACGGGGACGACGACACTATGCTCATCACCATCGTAAAAGGTGATACCCTCTGGGATCTCTGCCAAGAGCATCTTAAGGATCCACTCCGATGGCGCGAACTGAGCAAGTATAATGATTTCACCAACCCACACCTCATTTATCCCGGTGAAAGTTTACGTATTCCCGTCGCTATGATGAAAGAGGTCGTTGATGTAGCTGAAGAAGAACTTGCCGTACAGCAGGCGGAGTTGGAACAACTACGGGCGGAATTAGCCGAATCCGAAGCAACACGGGATAAACTTGAAGCAGAAATTAACGGACTCAACAAGAGTATGGACGAACTCAAGGCACAAATTGACGCTCTTGAGGCAAGCCTAAAATCACAAGAAAAGTTAATGGCTGCTGTAAGTCAATCTGGTGACGCAGTCTCTTCTAGTATCAAAGAAGCCCTGGCAGCGAACAAAGCGGCTATCATTGACCAGATTGCCCACCTTGATATGCATCTTAAAGAAGCAGCTAAAATGCTTGAAGCACAAAAAATGCAAGCGGAAGCAACCCACGAACTCGTTGAATCAATCACAGAGAACGTGAAGATGCTATTGACGAACGTTGAAGCCAACCAGAAGGCAATCAACGAAGTCAAGATGATACTTGAGGATGCCAAAGGTGTCCACGAGGAACTCTCCTCATCCAAGCGCGCTTTGGTGTTTCTGACGACTGTGGCAGCAGGCGTCGGCTTGTTTGCTATCAACGCTATGGGTGGACGTAGCGGCGAATAAGCGAAACCCATCACCTTTTAGGCAGGGAGGGTGTTTCATGCACCTCCCTGCCTTTTTTATAGAATTCGTTATGCATCAAAGGTCCTGGGTATATGTCATCGAATATTGCGAAATATCCTCAGCCACCCTTCACTCAGGCAATCAAACTTTACGGCAACAGAGCCGGAAGTAAGGGGGCCTTTAGATTCGCCGGTCTTGCATGGATACAGGACACCAAAGTCATCCTTGTACAAGGGGACGCACAAAGTCTGAACAGTCCCGCGGAGTGGCGATGTTTTCTACGGCTAACAACTTTGGCGCATCGCCTCAAAAAGCCTATTGTTTTGTGGAATCTCCCCGTTGTGCACATCGCTACAGTTCAACGTCGAACCTCGTTGGATTGTGCACAGGCAATTCAGAACGCTGAATTGAAACTCCTAAAATTGCCATACCCTATCATCACAGTTTTCGACGCAGCTTATGACAGCACTTACGCGTATCCGGAACTTATATGGAACGACGGCATTGTACTCGTGACACCGCCAGATGCACAATTTTCCGAACACGAAAAAGTGAAAATCGCACAGCACTCAACGGATATTGAGTCCGCAATTTTGGAACTCCTCTGTCAAATAGAACCGATTCCTGCCTCAGAATTAATCAAAAATCGGCAAGAATCCTTACGGCTTGCAGCGAAAAGCAGGATATAATTGTCAGATCGCCTCTCTGTAAGCGTTAAAAGAGTGCGCAGCTTGGAACGAAGTCGAAAGCGGGTCTACGGAAAGGACCTTTCAATCCCAGAGTTACCTGAACGAACCGCAAGGAATAATTAAAAAATGTTTGAAGCGAAATTCAAACCTCGTCTTGAAATGATCCTGTCTGTTGTGGCGAATAAGATGGTTGCAATCGGTATTACAGCGAACATGGTGACACTCTTCGGGTTTGTCGTAAACCTCATCGCGACCTTTTATTTTGCAACAGGGCGTCTCGTCACCGGGGGGATTTTGATTCTGTTTGGGGGGAGTTTTGATATGATAGACGGGGCAGTGGCACGCGCACAGAGAAATCCTCGCGCATCGGGCGCACTCTTGGACTCCGTCATTGATCGCTACTCGGAAGGTTTTCTTTTCCTTGGAGCTCTCATCTACTTTTACAGTTTGGAAAGTCTGCTCGGAATAATTCTCGCGTTCAGCGCATGGTTCGGTTCAATACTCGTTAGTTATGTAAGGGCAAGGGCGGAGGGACTTCAGGTGACCTGCAAGGTAGGACTTATGCAACGACCAGAACGCATTATTTTACTCGGTGCCGGAACTTTGCTCCAAGGAGCTCTCCTACACAAACTTCCAATCCTCCAAAGTACAGGCATGATTCTACTCTGTACACTCGGTATACTCGCAATCACCTCACACATTACCGCTATCCACCGTCTCATCTTTTCGTATCAAGAATTAAGTCGCTAACCAAGTCCAAGCACCGATATAATATCTAAGTTAAAGGGCTTTAATGCCAGATTCACCGAAAAAACGAGGACTGCCACAACAAGGACCACTTTAATCCATTTGTCCCCTTTTTCAACTGCCCAGTGGCTGCCAATCCATGCACCAGTAGCGTTTCCTACCGCTAATGTCACACCTAAAGTCCAATCTACCTGTTTTTCCATGATAAAAATGCCGAGTGCGACCACGGTATAAAAGAAAATAACTAAAACTTTAATCGCGTTCGTCCGAACCAAATCCATACCCGTTAAAAGGCGCAATGCCGTTATGATAAGTAAACCTACACCCGCTTGGATGAAACCCCCGTAAATTCCGATAAAGAAGAATACAGCCATTGCGATGACTGTGGAACGTTTGTCTCTGCTCTCAATCCTGTCCTTTAGCCGCGCTGTTGGATTGATTAGTGTTAAAATCAGCATGGTAATCATCACAACAGCAAGGATTAGGTTGAATGCTGCATCCTTGATATCAGTTGCGATTATAGCACCTATTACGGCACCGATAACCGCAGGTACAGCGAGTAAGATACCATACTTAAAATCAGAGACACCCTTACGCCGGAAGCCCAGAATCGCACTGACGTTTTGGAAGAAAATAGCGATCCGGTTCGTACCGTTTGCTAATGCTGAATCGGAAGTAAGGAAGATCAGCATTGGTAGTGCCAACAACGACCCCCCGGCAGCAACTGTATTTAAGAAGCCCGCGGCAATACCTGTCCCAAAGAGTAAGACAATGTGCAAAAGGTTGAATTCCACTATAGCCCTCCGTTATTTCCGCTTTTGTGATGAATTGGATAGCATCTGGCGATATTTCGCAAAGCCAATGAGAACGAGAGCAACAATATTACCGAAAACAATGGCACTTCCAAACCCGACAATTACCAAAAACCCCCCGATCCGAAGAATTCCATCTCCAAACGGACACTGCCAGTCTAAAATAAAAATAGCCACGGCAGGAATCAGTGCGCCAAGTATGAACCCTATTCCCGCAGCAGCGCCAGCAACGTTCTGAAGTTTTTTTAACATCGGCAGTTGAACTTCAAACATCTGTGCCCTTTTGTTTCTCCATCCATTTTCGTTAGGCGAGTCCTAAATATTTATCTCTGCCTTGTACAAGTGCCTCTATTTTTCGATCCACCACAGAGCGTTGGAGCATCCAAAAGCCACAGTCCGGATGCACCCAACCAATCCGTCCTGCCCCCAGCATTTTTTCTGCTGTTTCGATGCTGGTTGCTACATCATCAGGTGTTTCAACAGGATTGACTTTTACATCGATCACTCCAATACCGAGAACAATATTTGCGGTGACTTCCCTGAGTGCCTCAAGGTCTGCATCAGGGCGGTGTTTCAGTTCCAAAACCAAGTGGTCGCACCGGAGCGTATTCAAGAAATCCACCAGAGCACGCCAGTTCCCTTTTTGGATTACCTGACCGCCATAGTTGCCAAAGCAGAAGTGCACAGCTTTCTCTCCACTAAACGCATCAAGGACAATATTAATCGCTTCGGCAGCGCGAGGTCCATCTTGTGGATTCCCCGGTATATTCGCTTCGTCAATTTGAAGGCAGGCACAATCCAGTTCACGTACCTGTGTCGCCAGTGCTTCTGCCAAAGCCGTCAGCAGCGCATCAAAGTCACCGTAATGTTTGTCCAACAGCGTCCGTGCGAGCATGTAAGGACTCGTTACCGTAAATTTGATGTCCTTTCCAGATACACTCACTGCGCGCTCGCAATCGGAAACGAGGTTTAACGTGCCTTCTCCCAAGGCTTTCTCAACAACTCCTGCCGGTTTCGCACGGAACGACATCGTGTGCATCTGCCGAAATTCATGCCATTCCTGCCGCCCCACTTCCGCTCTCACACCAGAAAGCGGACGGATAAAATAATCAATCATTCCATTGGTATCTGGATGATTGGCGTCAAAGCGGTAGAGTTCGCCATCTGTCGGCAGGTCAATACCGCGTTGCCGCTGGATGTCTACGACAACCCGCGTCGCATCAAGCAGCGTCTGCTCTGTTGGCATTGACAGGAGCCATGCTGGTACAGGATAAGAACCCACGGTTGTCGTTAAAATTTCTGGTTTTTTGGTTGTGTTTTTCACAGATTTAATTTTCGGCTAATTCAAAAGACTCAAGTTCAAAGACTGTGTCGACAGTTACATCACCCCGAGTCTGTGATTGTGTAAATTTGATAATCCCGATGTCAGGGGCAACCCATTTTTTTACGACAGTGATGTCAAGTGGAACATTCTGGTTTTCAATATCAAATCCCCATCGAAAGGATTCTTGAACTTGAAAGACGTGTTCAAAAGTTCCTGCTGGCACCGTTACGGTCTCTTCTGAAATCACCTCAAATTCGTCGAGTCCACCGCCAATCGGAAAGAGTTCGGGAACTAATTGTGCCTGAAAGTTAACCTCCCACTTCTCGCCCGGGATAAGTGGGAATTGATATAGCGGGAGATACGGCACAAACAGAATCGTATCTCCTGTGCCGGATGTGGTATTCTGCGCGTGCTGTACAATCGCTGAAACCTCACCCTTTTCATCAAGACTGGTTCCGAGGTAAGAGTAGTTTACAACGTTCTCTAAACCTTCAGTCTGACTCGATTTCTGGAGAACAAAACTATCAATGGATTCCCCACCTGCACGTTGAATCTGGATCGTATCCACTATTTCGAAGGTAATCTCAGCACCGCTTGTGTCGCGATAATGCCAAATGTTCCCCACAGCCAACGGATAATAGTTTCCAGGGCGGGTCCGCCACACTTGGATATCAAGTGTACTTCTTGTAGCATTTTCTCCATCGCTTACCGTAACTTCAATCTGGTATTTCCGTTCAATATCCGGCGCACGCCAGAGTGCACCAGAGGCGTTCTCCGTTAACTCACCACCCGTAACCGTCCACGTATATGATAGGGAGTGACCTTCAATATCGCCAGCTTCCAGACGAATAGGCACCTCTGCCCCTGGCGGAACTATATTTGATTCTGCTTCAAACACCAGAATGTGCGGTGCAACGTTTATGCTGCTGGTTTCATCACCACCGCAACCTACCGCAACACCAATAAGCAAGAACCAAAAGATTTTCCAGACATCCGTTAATTTTTTCATGGGCTGAAAGATTCTCCGCGTAAGACTTCCCGACATTGGGTCTCACCGTTTCCAGTTACATTGTAAGCGAATGTATTCATCAGCCGGTCGTTCGTCGAATTGTTGGGGGCAGATCCATGAATAATCAGCGCATTAAAAAACACCCCGTCTCCCGGTTCCATCTCGACGGCTACAGCGTCTTCCCGTTCTTGATAATGTCCGGGTAAAAACACGCCAAACGTCTGATGTTTCCGTTCATGCTCTTGTAGACCCCAATTATGGCTACCGGGTACAAACTGAATGCACCCATTCTCAAGGTTCGCCTCGTTGATAGCCAGTTGACAATTAATCATAACCGGTTTGTTTTCATCATTTTTCCAGTAGGCATAGTCCTGATGCCACGGGATAGCCGTGCCATCGCCACCCGCTTTTGGAAGTAATTTGCTATGATAGAGCGATATGTTTTCACCCATCATCACTTCCAATATATCCAAAATTTCGTCAGAACGAAGCAGACGGTTCAGCGTTGGACTCACCAATTCACTGTGCATCAACTGTTTGATACGTGGTGGGTGGTCCTCCGTATCGTAGACTTCCCAAGAAATCCCGATGCCATCAGCAGGTTGTTCTGCCATACGGTTATGTATATCTTCAATCTCTTCCTGAATTCGCGCAATGTCTTCTGGAGAGACAAGCCCTTTTTTCAGGAAATAGCCGTTATCCACGTAAAACTGCTGTTCTTTGCTTGTAAGTCCCATACGATTTCTCCTTGGTTCCATTTAGCACACTAACGTTCAAACTTTGGTTCACCAAACTAAATGGTCCCGATGTCGCCTCCTAAATAAATTCTGCTATTAAAGTATACACCAAGCGTTCGGAAAAATCAAGAATTTCATTTTTCTGTTTGGTTAAACACACCTCGAGAAAAAAAGGTTTACTTCTGTTATAAATCTTGTTAAAATATTAAAAGTTGAATTTAAGCGTCATCACTTTGAAAGCACTACTATGCCTTCAAGGCATGTTATCGCGCGCCTCGTCCGTCGTGAGTACAGAACACCAATGGAGCCAAAACTGATATGGACTATACACTTGAAAATTGTCAAAAACTTGTGGACGACTGGGTTCACACCTTTGGGGTCCGCTATTTTTCGGAGTTAACCAATACCACTATTCTTATGGAAGAAGTCGGCGAATTAGCACGGATTATGGCACGCCAATATGGGGAACAGAGTTTCAAGGAGAATGAGAAAGACTTGGACCTTGGTGAAGAAATGGCTGATATCCTTTTCGTACTTATCTGTCTCGCCAATCAAACAGGTATCAAACTTGAGGACGCATTCAAAAAGTCAATCGAAAAAAAGACACGCCGAGATAAAGAACGTCACAGCGAAAACCCTAAACTTCTGAAAAACTGAGGATCAGACGCCTAACCACCGAAGGAGATGAACAATGATGCTCCAGAGAGGCAACGCACTTTTAATCTTAAGCCTATTTTTTATTATTGGTGGATGTGCAATTTTCCAAAAAAGCCCATCGACGCCGTTGATAGTTGATCCACTCGTCGAACGGAATCGCCAGTGGAGCGCGCAGGTTGAAGTTGGCAATACAGAACTACAACGCAAAAACCTGCGAGCTGCACTTACTGCTTACGAAGCCGCTGTTGCAATTCGTCCAGAGGCAAGCGAAGTCCAACGCAAAATCGCTGAGATATATTTCCAACTGGAAGAGTACGAAAACGCACGAGACGCATTTGTGGCATTTTTAGTACTGGAACCGAAAAATATCACGGCTCTAAACTACGCCGGATACATCTCTGAGAAATTGCAGGATTATGCGGCAGCCGCCGAATACTATGAACGGGTCCTTAATGTTTCAGTAGATAACCTCTACGCCTTGAATCATCTCGGTTTAGCTTACAAGCAGCTCCAACGTTTCGACGAAGCGATTGAAGTGCTCCACACGGCATTGTCCTTTGATCCGAAATGTGAGCGTCCCGAAAGTGAAAATTTACACAACTATTTGGGATTAATTTACTTAGAGCGCGGTGAGATAGGGGAAGCCATTGCGGAACTACGGGAGTCGATTCGGTTATTTCCAAACGAAATCTGGGCAAGGGAGCAACTCGCTACACTTTACGAGAACCAAGAACGTTATTTTGAAGCGCAGCTCCAATACCAGAAGATTTTTGAAATTGATCCACACAATCTCCTTGCCTTAACGCGACTCCAAGCACTCGCACGACAGGACTTCGGGCAGACGGAAATTGTCGATGTGCCACCCGTTACGCTTCTCAATCCGGATGTTGAACACATTATCGCGAATGCTCCAGATGCCAGGGATTATCCTGATGCCGATACCTTAGTCCTCTTCAACTATTTCAGCCACGATGTCCTGCCGACAGGACAATCCCGCTATACAACACATCAGGTCGTTAAAATCCTCACTGAAAGAGGTATCCAAAAATACGGCGATATTGCCATTCCTTATCAACCCACAGCGCAAAACATCGGTGTTAATATAGCAAGAACAATTACTGCAGATGGCACAGTGCTGCACCCTCCCGATGAAGCCTTTAACGATGCCACACCCCCTGGGTTATTGTCCCAAAATCTCTATTCTGACGCAATGTGGAAGGTCATTTCTATGGTCGGTCTCGCACCGGGGGTCTGCGTTGAATATCAGGTAACACTTGAAGATAAAGTGCCTGGAGGCGAGACATGGATCACAGGGGCATACAATTTCCAAGGGACAGAAACTACACTTGAGTCGAGTTACGCCCTTCAAATACCCGATACGTGGCATCTTCGATGGAAAATTGCAAACGATACCTCAAACGCACATGAACCTGAAGTGTCCTACACAGAAAACGACACTGTTGTGTATATTTGGAGGTACGGTGAAACATCCGCGCTGATAATAGAGGAAGGCATGCCACATATTAATGAGGTCGTTCCGCGCTTGCGCTACTCTTCGATTGCCGACTGGAATGATGTCTACACGTGGTATAAAGAACTCGCGAAAGGGAGATATACACCGGACGCTAAGATTGAGGAAAAAGTCCAGCAGTTAACCGAAAATCTCACAACAGAAGAGGGAAAGATACGCGCCATCTATCATTTTGTCGCTGCAACTATTCGTTACGTTGGTATTGAACTTGGGCAGAGTGCTTATCAACCCTCATCTGCCACTGAAGTCTTTCAAGTGCAATACGGCGATTGTAAGGATAAAACGACCCTCCTGATTTCAATGTTAGATCTGGTGGGAATCAAGGCTTATCCAGTTTTGATTAGCGTCTCACCTTACGAGCAGGTTGACACGGCACTCCCGGCACTCAGCCAATTTAATCACATGATCGCCGCAATCCCGACGGAATCAGATACCTATATTTGGTTAGATCCCTCCTCAGCAACTTGTAGTTACGGGGACCTACCTTATAACGCGCAAGGGCGAACAGGATTTCTCATTTCCGACACACACGGTGAATTTGTGGAGACACCTGTTTTCCCATCTGAAACCAATAGGCTTGTGAGCACGACAGATATGACGCTAAACAATCAAGGGACTGTAGAAGGAACGCTCCACATTCAGACAAGCGGGCAATATGACCTAAATACGCGGTGGGCATATCAACAGATACAGCCTCGTGCGATAAAAACCACTTTGGCGACTGAACTCAGTCAACAATTTCCCGGTATTCAGATAGTGTGGCATGAGATGTCAGACCTCAATGAACTCAATGTGCCAGTGGAAATTAGGCTCGGCTTTCGCGTTGAGAATTACGCAACGCCTTTAAGCAGCAACGTGTTGATGCCTTTACCAATTGATGAATTTGGGGAGTACGCGGAAGCGTTTGCTGACGACAAACGCGCCTATACATTGGATTTCGGTTATCCAACAGAAGTGGAAAAAACGATTCGTGTTCAGGTGCCAGAAGGGTGGAGTGCCGCTCTACCGGAAGACAGCCATCATGCCATAGAGAGCGCGGAATTTACGCGACAATATAGGCAGGTTGAGAATATCATCACCTACCGACTGATGTTTACCCTTAAAAATAAGATACTCCCAGCGGTTGCATATCCAGCGGTGAAAATAGCAGTCATTTGCTGCTAAATATGGGTAGTTACAGTCGCATGTCAAAACGCTAACAACTCTCTAATACCGGTTTCCTCAGGACCAGTAGGTGCGGAATGTAATACATTGTCCCGCAAGTCCACACGCGACTTGCGCTATGGATTTAGTCTCTCCGCAGACTAAATCCCCCAACCGCACTGATCGTTCCAATTACAAAAAATGGACTTGAGAAACGCTACAAAAAAATAAAGTCAACCTTTAACGTATTTCCAGCCATCAACCAAAACGGGGAGCCCGCGGATTAGGCACATGGCAACAACCACGGTAGATAGAATCACACCTGCCAACTCCAACCCGATGACCCATTCGGGAAACGCACCTGAGTTTTTGAAGGCAATGACACCACCGAGATAAAGAAACGCGAGGGTTTTCGTGATACCATAGATACTACGGCTCGCTCGTGAACTGGTGAGCGCACGGCTCCATTTGGAGGACATCATCGTGTTTTCACCAAAGGCGGTTTTGCCTTGTGCAAACGCAGCACTCCGCAAACCATCTGTGAAGAAGCCGCGGGCAATCACGATAACTGGAATCCAGAACGGAATCAATCCAACAACGGCGAAGTATACCCAGAAGATACATTCGACAATCCGATCGCCAACGATGTCGAATAATGCACCAAAAACAGAAGTCTGGTTCAGGCGTCTAGCGACATAACCGTCAACCGCATCGAGAAATAGGATTAGACCTATGAGTCCGACGAGCAGAATGTCTAAATAGACATGAACACCAAAGAGGGAGATCACAACGAAAACCAGAATCAGACGGAAGAGTGTAATCAAATTTGCAATCATTTTTTTACCTCCGGAAATCTATGAGACCTTTATTCGTTCTACAACGCTCCATTTAATAAAGCCTTCAGGCTTTTGTAGTTGCTGTATATTTTCAGGTTAGGTATCTTTTCAAATGGATCTCTTTTAATTTATGGTAACATACCGTATCACTGAAAACAATACCAATTTTGAAAACAATAGGGTCATTTTCTTTAGGAGGATTTTGAGGAACCAGATCCGGTAGGTGCGATTATATGAAGATTAATTTATTAATTCGGTAATGTGCGGGCAGGCACAAGACCTGCCCCTACAATGTTTTTTCAAATGGAATTACCGAAATATTTTATTAAAACGCATTAAACCGCACCGGACCGCCAAAAAAGCGTGAAATCCGATGATTTCCTAAAGTTAATGACTCTGTGAAAACGAAAAGGATAGTTATTCTATGAATGAAAATAAAAAACCCAACATCGTTCTTATCCTGAACGACGATATGGGTTTCTCTGACTTGGGTTGCTACGGCGGCGAAGTTCACACCCCGAATCTGGATCGACTCGCCGCAGGTGGGTTGAGGTTTACACAATTTTACAACACCGCACGCTGTTGTCCATCTCGTGCCTCCATGCTTACCGGACTACACCCACACCAAACTGGGGTCGGGCACATGATGGGCGACGATGGATTAGAAGGCTACCGTGGAGACCTGAATGATCGTTGTATTACCATTGCTGATGCCGTCCGTTCAGAAGGTTACGGCACTTATATGAGTGGTAAGTGGCATATCTCTCGGCATGCCGGTGCTGATGGACCCAAGCACAGTTGGCCCTGCCAGCGTGGGTTTGACCAATACTACGGTATTATCACCGGTGCAGCAAATTTTTGGAAACCGAACACGCTGACGCGCAATAACACACGCATCCAACACGACGAACTCCCTGAAGGTTACTTCCTCACAGACGCTATCAGCGACGAAGCAACAACCTTTATCCACAATCACACGGAAAAGAATCCCGACAGTCCGTTTTTCACCTATGTCGCTTACACGGCACCGCATTGGCCCCTGCACGCCCACGCAGAAGACATCGCCTACTACAATGGACGTTTCGCTGCGGGATGGGATGAACTTCGAGAAGAAAGGCTCTCACGGATGCGGGAAATGAAGATTTTAGATGAGGCATGGCAACTTACGGCGCGTGATCCGTCACAACTACCTTGGAGCGATGCACAATACAAGGAATGGAATCAACGCCGTATGGAAGTTTACGCCGCGCAAATCACCCGCATGGATGCAGGTATCGGAAGAATTATCAACACATTGGAAGAAACGGGTGAACTTGATAACACGCTCATCCTGTTTTTAGCCGATAACGGCGGTTGTGCCGAAGAACTCGGAGGACCTCCCGCAATACGCGATAGCGATTCACTCATCAGTACTGAGACAACCTCCGATGGACAACCCGTCTATCGTGGCAATGATCCGAGCATCATGCCTGGTCCCGAGACCACCTATCAAAGTTACGGGGTGCCATGGGCAAATCTGTCCAATACGCCGTTCCGCGAATATAAACACTGGGTGCATGAGGGTGGGATCGCTACGCCACTGATTGCACATTGGCCGGATGCGATAGAATCGGCAGGAGAGTTGCGCCATCAACCCGGACAATTGCCGGACATCATGGCGACATGTCTCGAAGCTTCAGGAGCAACCTATCCTGAAGAACACAATGGGAAACCGATTTTGCCGTTAGAGGGAACAAGTTTAGTGCCGATTTTCGATGGGAAGGATAACGGTAAAGATGTTCTGTATTGGGAACACGAAGGCAATTGCGCAGTCCGTCAAGATAAATGGAAACTGGTCTGCAAATTTCCCGGCGATTGGGAGCTCTACGACGTGGAAGCCGAACGGACAGAAATTAACGATCTCGCTGCGAAGCATCCACAAAAACGAAATGAGCTTGTTGGGCTTTACCGAGACTGGGCAGATCGCTGTTTCATCTATCCGTGGGATCGACTCCAAGAGAAACGCAGACAGCAACGGCAATAACGCGAAAAATTGCGTTTATGTTCGGGCGGGTTTCTATACCCGCCCATTGTCGTAAAAAACTAACCGCACGGCAGCATCTTCAAACAGACCGGTGTCGGTATCTCTGCTACGTCTCCTGTCGCATTTAATTCACCCGTTTCGGCATCAATGGCGAACGTAACAACTGTGTCGGTCTGCTGATTCGCAGCAAAGAGGAATGTCCCTTCCGGGTTCAACCCGAAGTTCCGTGGTGATTGTCCTTGCGTTGACGCATAACCGATGGGATTCAACATGCCCGTCTCTGAATCAATCGTGCACATCGCAATACTATCATGACCTCGGTTCGACCCATACAAGAATTTTCCAGAAGGATGAACGTGGATATCGGCGCAATGACTGGTGCCATCGAAATCGTCAGGAAGCGTGGAGACTGTCTGGAATTCAGCCAATGTTCCAGCACTCGCGTCGTACCGAAAAGCCGTGAAAGTAGAGTCTATCTCGTTAATCACGTATGCGTAGTGTCCATTCGGATGGAAATCGAAATGCCGAGGTCCCGCACCCGGTTGCACGCGGACCCAGGGTTGCGTGTTAGGCGTGAGTGTCCCGTTTTCCGCATCCAATTGATAAATGAGGACTTTATCGAGTCCCAAATCAGGTGAGAAGGCATAACGATTGCCCGGATCGATCATAATCGCATGTGCGTGAGGTTCCATCTGCCGTTGCGGGTTGATGCTGGATCCCTGATGTTGCACAAAATCAGAGGCTTCACCGAGCCTGCCATCCGATCCGATCGGAAAAGCCGTAACGCTCCCACCGCCGTAGTTTGCCACGAGTAGGCATTTGCCAGTAGCGTCCGCACTCAGATGACACGGAGCACCACCACCGGTAGCGCGTTGGTTGAGGTAACTCAGCTCCCCTGTCTCTTTATGAATGTAAAACGCCGTGACCGCGCCACTGGCTTTGCCTTCAAATTCGCCCAGTTCATTAACAGCAAAGAGGTATTGTCCACTGGGATGTATCTCCAGAAACGACGGATCCTCAACTCCTGTTATCTTGCTGCTATATTCCAAGGCACCCGTCGTCCCGTCTAAACGGTAGACGTAAATCCCTTCGCTATCTCCTTGTGTATAGGTCCCGACATAAACGAAATAGTCTTGGCTGTTCTGTTGCGCCATTATTTACAATCTCCTTATGAAACTTTAAGATGAATCGTTTTCTCTTCGCTTTCACGATAACCGATGCGGATCGCTTTTGCGCGCACGATGGTTTCGCCTTCCGATAGAGACAGTGGTTCGGTATACAGTTGCCAGCGGACATCATCCCCCTGCTCTGTTGTATAAGCAATGGATGCTCCTTGGGTGGAACAGTGAAGTTGCAAAACGAGAGGAGTTGCCCACTCGCCACCCTCATGTGCCACCTCTGTGCCCGAGTGTTCGGCGTTAATCGGAATAAAAATTGGAGCCGCCGTTTGAGGTTGCGTGCCATCAGGATACCACGTTGCAACCATCTGCTCTTCTGGTATATCGCCCATATCACCGAATTCTGATTGCCACTGCGACAACGCGCCGCGCATCCTTTCCAGAATGTCGTGATGTCCGTCATCCGCCGCCAGATTGTTGAGTTCATATCTGTCATTTTCTACATCGTAGAGTTCTTCAGCAGGACGCGGACAACGGAACATAACCTCTTGATCGCCTTCCAGCTCGCCTGCGGCATGTAACCGCCACATCTCCTGCATGATCGGGTGCCGATTACGATACGGAATCCAGAGCAGATACGGTTTTTCAGGATAATAATTTCTGATGTATTTATACCGCTTATCGCGCACAGCACGAACCATATCGTAAGATTCATCGTAACGGTCACGGGTCGCAAAAATATAGTCGCGTTCCATCTTCTCCGGTCCGAGGAACGGTTGTCCCTGTAGATGTTCCGGTGCTTGCACGCCACAGAGTGAGAGCACCGTTGGGCCAAGGTCAATCAGACTCACGAGTTGCTCACTGGCACTGCCAGCAGAAAGCGAATCGTGCCCGCGCACGATCAGCGGGATGCGAATCCCCGCATCGTAGGGCCACCGTTTGCCGCGGGGCAGTCCTTCGCCGTGATCGCTCCAGAGAAAGACGATGGTATTCTCCGCAAGTCCATCCGCTTCCAACTGATCAAGCAACTCACCGACACGGGCATCCGCAGTAGCGAGGTTATCGTATTGACGCGCCAACGCCTGCCGTGCTTTCGGTGTATCTGGGAGATACGGCGGTAACGCTATGTCATCCGGATTTGTAGTTGTGGTCAAGGGTCGATCCTCCCGTTCCCACATACCGCTCTCGTGCGTAACGGTCGGATTGAAAACCGAAAAGAAGGGTTGCCCTTCCGCACGATTCCGCCAATGTGCGGTATTGCTACACTCATCCCAAGCCGTGATTGGCGGTGTAAACTGATAATCGGTTTTGCTATTGTTCGTGCAGTAATAGCCCGCGCCCCTGAGATATTCGGTGAAAGTTTTCACATAGGGTGGGGGCACTGCAGAATATGGGGTCGGCATGTCGGGGGTGTTTTCGTTCGTGTGCGCTGTCCGCATGTGATGCGTACCAATGGAGGTCTGGTACATACCAGTAATGATTGCGGAACGGCTCGGTGCACAGACACCGGCAGTCGAAAATGCGTTCGGAAACCGACATCCACCACCAGCAAGTCGATCGATATTTGGGGTCCTCGCGACTGTATCTCCGTAACAACCAAAGCGTGGGGTCGTATCTTCTATGGAGATCCAAAGAATATTCGGACGATCTG
>JAGWBV010000065.1:32009-32650 GCA_021295715.1 Candidatus Poribacteria bacterium
GTAACCGATCCGAATTGCTTTTGCTCTTATAACGGTTTCACCTTTCGGTAAACGCAAAGGTTCTGTATACAACTGCCATTGGATGTCTTCACCTTGTTCGGTTGTATACGCGATTGAAGCACCTTGTGTTGAACAGTGGAGTTGCAGAAGCAGCGGTGCGTCCCATTCGCCATCTGCATGAGCAGGCTCCATGCCGGGGTTAGACGCGTTAATCGGAATGAAAAGTGGTGATGCCGTTTGTGGTTGTGTGCCGTTAGGATACCACGTCGCCACCATTTGTTCTTCAGATATATTCCCCATATCCCCGAATTCCGATTGCCATGCTGTCAACGCTTCTCGCATCCGTTTAAGCACATTTGCATGTGCTTCATTCTCTGCTAAGTCGTTGAGTTCATACGTGTCATTTTCCACATCGTAGAGTTCTTCAGTGGGGGGCGGTGATTGGAACATGACCAATTGATCTCCCTCTAATTTGCCTTCGACATGAAGTCGCCACATCTCCTGCATCACCGGATGGTTATTGCGGTAAGGATCCCAGCGGAGATACGGTTTTTCGGGATAGTAATTTCGGATGTATTTATACTTTTTATCGCGCACAGCACGCAGCATGTGATACGATAAATCAAGGCGGTCGCGCGTCG
>JAGWBV010000065.1:32687-34103 GCA_021295715.1 Candidatus Poribacteria bacterium
TGAACACCACATAACGAAAGCACAGTGGGACCGAGGTCAATCAAACTCACCAATTGATCACTTTCACTCCCTGGATTAAGTTCTTCGTGCCAACGCACAATCAACGGAATTCGAATCCCCGCATCATAGGGCCACCGTTTACCGCGTGGGAGTCCTTCACCGTGATCGCTCCAGAGAAAGACAATCGTATTCTTCGCAAGTCCATCTTCTTCCAATTGATTTAACAACTCTCCGACACGTGCATCGGCAGTGGCAAGGTTATCGTATTGACGCGCCAATGCTTGTCGTGCTTTCGGTGTATCCGGCAGATACGGCGGTAACGCTATGTCATCCGGATTCGTAGTCGTGGTCAGTGGACGATCTTCCGTTTCCCACATACCGCTTTCGTGTGTAACGATTGGGTTAAAAACGGAAAAGAAGGGTTGCCCTTCCGCACGATTTCGCCAGTGATAGGTGGTGTAAACTGATAGTCTGTTTTACTATTGTTGGTGCAATAGTACCCTGCCCCTCTCAGGTATTCGGTGAAGGTTTTCACATAAGGTGGCGGAACAGCAGAATACGGCGTAGGTAGGTTCGGTGTACTTTGGTCTGTATGCGTTGTCCGATGGTGGTGTGTTCCGATGGAAGTCTGATACATACCGGTGATAATAGCGGAACGACTTGGTGCACAGACTCCGGCTGTTGAAAAGGCATTTGGAAACCGACATCCGCCTGCAGCGAGGCGATCAATATTTGGGGTGCGGGCGATCAGGTCGCCATAGCAACCGAAACGCGGCGTTGTATCCTCTAAAGAGATCCAGAGGATATTCGGACGATCTGGTGTGCTCATTATGACTCCGTTTTGCAGTGATTCAATGTTTTAGTGCCAACATCCCTCTGTATACGCCTCGCGATCAAATAACTTCTGGCGGAAAGGTGTTGCCTGCGCCATCCATTCCTCAGGAATCTCCTGCGTGTAGCGATGCGGCGGTCCTGCCTCTTTAAAGATGTCTATGGCGAAGATGCGATAGAGCTGCGCGGAATCTATGGGTTTCGCTTCTGCTGCGTGGAAGATGCGGGCATTGATATAGACCATGCTACCGGGTGGCAATTCAAGTCGTTTCTCTTCCAGTTTGCGTCCAGCTTCTTCATCGAAATCGCCTGCGAGCATTCGATCCGGCGTTGCTTTGTGGCTGCCCGGTATAACCTTGAGATTCCGATCCCCACGTGTGAAGCCGTTGGGGTAGTACAGGATCTGGATGTAGTAATTGTCGCGCTCCGCAAGGTTGACTGGGTTCTCATGTTTCCAGTGGTGGTGGTCCTGGTGGTATCCAAGCGCACCGATCCCGCGGGGTGCGATGTTGAGCGCAGAGTGGCAGAAATGGTATGCGTCACCGATAGTTGCGTGTATCAGTGCCGTAATGAAGGGGTCGTCGA
>JAGWBV010000065.1:34186-38214 GCA_021295715.1 Candidatus Poribacteria bacterium
GCGCCGGTTCAAAACGCTGCGTGATTTCGTCAATCAATCCTTCTCTACCATCGTCCGTGAACACATCTGGATACGCGATGTAGCCATTGTCATGAAAAGAGTCGATATCCGCCTGCGACGGACCAGATAACCGGAAAAGTGAATCAAGTGTCATAGGTGTTTCCATAGTTTTTGTAATCTCCTTACATCCGACTGTGCCCATCTTGTTTAAACTTCTCCAACAACGCCGTCAACCGGTCTACAATCTCTGGGTGTTTGTTCCACAGATTGTTTGTTTCGCTCGGATCTTCGTAAATTTGATACAGTTGCCCGGGGACATCCGATTTCGGAGCTCCATCGCGCGGTGGAGGCCAGCCGCCTCTCGCCGTGTCGAATAGAAAAAACACCCGTGCTGGAGTGATGCACGATAGCCTCCCGCAACGGATGCTCTATCTCTTCATCTAACAGCGCAGGCAGGACATTACAGCTGTCCTGTCCCGCATCATCGGGGGCTTCTGTTCCAACAATAGCTGCACACGTCGCCATCAGATCCGTGAGACAGGTTAGTGCGTCAGTTTGCGTATTGGGTGCGATGACCCCTGGCCAGCGGGCAATCAGAGGCTCACGATGTCCACCTTCCCAGATATGTGCCTTATAGCCGCGCCAATCGCCACATGACTTATGATCATAGAGGTGATACGGCATTGGACTATTGTCGCCTTGGATTCGATCGCCGGGCAAGGCACCGTTATCGCTCGTAACGAAAATAAGCGTCTCATCGGTTTTGCCAGTCCGCGCTAATGCATCCATCACCTCACCGACCATCCAATCGACAAGCCACACCAGATCGCCGCGAGGCCCCGCACTACTTTTGCCACGTGCGAAATCGGGGACGACTGCTTCTGTGCAAGGTTCATGCGGTGCGGAAGGTGTCAGATAGAGAAAGAAGGGAGCATCGGCATCGGTTTGCCCTTCAATATATTCAACCGCCTTCTGCGCAATAATCGGGTCGGCATCTTTATGTTCCCATCCGGGTACCATCATTCCGGGACGGCTCGTAAACTCTGGCACTTCATGATAGACGTTCGGAATCTCGACAAAGGTATCGTTCTCAATAAAGCCGTAAGGGGGTTGACAGGTCGGACAACCGGCATTCCCATAGAAGTAGTCAAAACCGAGATCTATTGGACCACCGGTTAGGGGTGCCGTGAAGTTGATATGTTCTTCCAACTCGCGTCCTGCGTTCTGCCACGGCAGCGGCGCATTAAAATCGAAATCGTATCCCGGTGTTGTCGAAAATTCGAGCCCTAAATGCCATTTACCGACGCATGCAGTGTTGTAACCCGCATCTTTCAGCAATCGAGGAACCGTTAAGCGTTCGGGTTCGATGAGCGGAGGCTCATATCCGTAAAGCACACCGTGTTTGAGGCGGCTCCGCCAGCAGTATTGTCCTGTTAAGACCCCGTATCGTGTCGGTGTACAGACTGCAGAGGGGGAGTGTGCATCGGTAAAGCGAATTCCCTCCTGCGCGAGTTTATCCATATTCGGCGTCGGAATCTTTGAATTGGGATTATAGCAGCCGACATCACCGTATCCCATGTCGTCTGCCATGATAAAGACAATATTTGGAGAACTCTGTGTATCCATTTTTTTAATTTACCTTGCGGTTCGGTCAGTTGGGTTTAGACTTTTATCTCCCTCTCCGTAGATCCGCCTGCGCCGTTGTTGCAGGCTTGGTTTTCTCATTGATTCCGTAAAGTGTATAGCGATTATAGGCACGCCTACTGTATTTTCGTCTTTAATTCAGCGAGGTCCTTGTCGAGTGATGCCTCTTCGGCATAGCTCGAAAATTCGCGCTCTAATTTTGCATCCTGATACGCAACATCCACCTCAGCCGCCGTTTTCGCCAAGGTGGCTGCCTCCGTCGCGTCCTGATCCATCTTCGTAAGCGTTTCAAACGCTTTACTGTCCTGTATCTCTTTCAACATCTCGCGGAGATGTGCTTCGGCATCAACGTTCCTGTGTTTCGCAACGACGGCTGTCTTTTTCCCCTCCGCTTCCATCATTTTCTGCTGTAGATGCTCAAGGAGATCACTGAGGTCCCGGACGATTTGTTTCTGATCTCCCCACTGCGTTTTGTATTGATCCGCTAACCGTCGGTATTCGTTTCGTTTTTCCAAATCTTCGCGTGCCAAATCCTCGCGTCCGGCTTTAAGGGTAATGAGTGCGCGCGCTTGCCACTGTTCTGCTTGGGCAATCGCTTCTTCATAAGCGTCTTGAAACTGTTTTTCAACCCCAATAGAGGCAGCAACCTTCTCTCGTGCCGCTGAAAGCCGGTTTTTCATCTCAACGATGACGCTCTCTAAAACACTCTCCGGATCTTCAGTTTCAACCTCAGTCTGTTCCGATTCTGGCTCATATTGCACAACGACTGTCTCCGCGAACTTATCTCCAAGCCGTTGCTGATTTTTCCCAAGGAACCAGAGTAAATCAAAGGGTTGAAAGATACCCGCGAATCGGCGAACGAAAGCATCTTTGAAATTACACGGTTTACCGTCTTTCAAACGAAGCACTTGTAGTGACAATAACTTTTTACCTATTCCTTGCCCCTTCCTAAAGCCATCCATAAAAAATAGCCCGAATATCCACAAGGCAGCACTGAACAAACCAGCAAAGATGCTGAGTCCAACCCCAGTTAACAATGACTTTGGTACATCAAGGACGCTTTCACTGAGAAACAGAATCGCTACAACCGATAAAAGGAGTCCGAAAACTGATTGCACGGCACCTAAGATCGCAATATCTATAAAGAGCGCGTATAACCGTGCCATTCGGGATGCCAGTTTAAATTTTTTCCCTGCTATTTCAATAAACTTCATCTTCATATCCTAAAAATCTTTTTGTGTTTGTACCGCACATTCGATGAACTATCACTTCTGTAATTTCGTCTTTAATTCAGCGATGTCCTTGTCAATCAATGCCTCTTCAGCATAACTCGAAAATTCACGCTCTAATTTCATATCCTGATATGGGACATCCATTTCAGCCGCCGCTTTCGCCAAAGTGGCGGCTTCAGTCGCATCCTGATCCATCTGCACAAGTGTTTCAAGGGCTTTACTGTTCTGTATCTCTTTCAGCATCTCGCGAAGATGTACTTCAGCATCAACATTCCTATGTTTCGCGACGACGGTGGCTTTCTCTCCTTCCGCCTCCATCATTTTCTGCTGAAAATGCTCAAGGAGATCATTGAGATTTCGGACTATCTGTTTCTGATCTTCCCATTGGTTTTTATATTGATCCGCTAACCGTCGATATTCGTTTCGTTTTTCCAAATCTTCACGCGCCAAATCTTCACGTCCTGCTTCGAGAGAGATAACAGCGCGTTCTTGCCACTGCTCCGCTTGGGAAACCGCATTTTCATAAGCATCCTGAAATTGTTTTTCAACACCGATAGAAGCATTAACCTTCTCGCGTGCTTCCGCAAGCCGGTTTTTCATCTCAACGATAACACCCTCTAAAACCCGCTCTGGGTCTTCGGTTTCAACCTCAGTTTGCTCCGATTCCGGTTCAAACTTCACAACAACTGTCTCTGCGAATTTATCCCCCATCCGCTGTCGTTTTTTTCCAAGTGTCCAGAAGGAATCCAACGGTTGAAATCTTTGAAACTACACGGTTTACCATCTTTCAATCTCAGCACCTGTAAGGACAGCAGTTTCTTGCCAAGTCCCTGTCCATTTTTGAAACCGTCCATGAGAGACATACCGACTGCCCACAAAGCGATACCACTCAAGGCGAAAGTAGCCGGATTATTATTTGCCAACGGTCCCAAAAGAAAAACTAAAAGCACTTGCGCGAGAACCAACGCGCGTATTGGCAGTTTAGTTTTCGGTCCTAATATCCACAATAGAGCACTGAGTAATCCAATCTGAAGACCGAAACCCACTGGTTCGAGAAGAAGGAACAAAACCAATAGGATACTCGCTAAGAGCATTCCATCAATGAAAAACGCAAATAAGCGCGCGAATCGAGACCCTAATCTGAATTTTTTA
>JAGWBV010000066.1 GCA_021295715.1 Candidatus Poribacteria bacterium
CACAAGCGTAACCTTCAGCCCAGACGGTTCTGTGGTGGCAACCGGATGTAATGACAGCACCGTGCGCACGTGGGATGCAGATAGTGGTGCTCCGCTTTTGACGTTAGATAAACATAGAGATACTGTTTTTTGCGTCGCGTTCAGTCCAGATGGTAAGATACTGGCGAGCGGCAGTTTAGACAAGACCGTGCGTTTTTGGGATGCAGCGTCGGGCGAACTTATCCGGACACTAAAAGAACCTCGGGGTTCTGTTAATAGTGTCGCGTTTAGTCCGGATGGCAAGACGCTGGCGAGTGACGGTGGTGATGGCACCGTGATGTTGTGGGAGGTAAGCACCGGATATCGGAAGTGTCGCAGTGGCGTTTAGTCCGGATGGAAAAACACTGGCGAGTGGAAGTTGGGATGGCACTGTGTTGTTGTGGGACCTTGCAGTTGATACTATGGATTAGGCTGCACATCTCATAGGTAGAAAGGCTTTGTGAACCCGATTGACTATCACTGATGGCTGAGAACTGAAAGCCGATAGCCAATAATCATACCTCTTTATCACCAATGCATGTTGTGATTAAATCAAAAACAATCCCTCCGAAAAAGGAACTTTCTCATGCAAAAAACATTAGTATTGATTTTAGCGATTGGATTAACAATATCTGTTATCCCTCAAAATAGCATAGCACAAGACCCACAGGATTTGCATTTGTGGGGTTTACCTGAAGGCGCGAAAGCGCGGTTTGGTAGAAGCAAAATAACAGGAGATATCGCGAGTTCCAGTGACGGAAAACGTTTGGCGGTGCCGTGTAGCATCGGTATTTGGATATATGACACAGAGACCGACAAACCACTCAACCTACTAACAAGGTATACCAGTGGAGTTTCGAGTGAGCGGCGTGTTCAAGATAGAAAGTTTCTTTGGATACTGACAGAGCATATAGATGGCGTTTTGAGCGTAGCGTTCAGTCCGGACGATACCTTGTTGGCAAGTACAAACTACGATAAAACCGTCCGTGTATGGGATGTCCGCACCGGCACTGAATTTTGGGCGATGCAAGCACATAAGGATAAACCCACAGACGTAGCGTTTAGTCCGGATGGAAGGCTGCTGGCGAGTGCAAGTAATGACAAAACCATCTGTTTGTGGGAGGTAAGCACTGGCAAACATCTACGCACACTAAAAGGGCATCGGAATGGCGTTACGAGCGTCGCGTTCAGTCCAGATGGCAAAACGCTGGCGAGTAGCAGTTGGGATGGTACCGTGTTGTTATGGGACCTCGCGGTTGATACTATGGATTAGGCGGCGCCCCATACATTAGGAGTGGGCGGGTTCAGGGACCCGCCCTTACATTTCACCGCCGCGCATGCTGGGATTCCACAGGTGCGCGGTATTCAACATTGAGATGCGGCGTTTCTAAACGGATATGCCCTTGAAGTCGCGAAGTCAAACAACTCTCCAATGTTCCGCTCACCAACAAGGTTCGTTCTGCTGGATACGGCGCGACACCCGTTTCAAAAAGTTCCTCGATTTTGGCAATCAGACACGCAGAATAGGTGACGTTTGGGGTCGGCGTTAAGAAGAACTGCGTCGATACTGGCACCGGTTCGTCCTTCAACTGCGCCGCGAAGCAGTAATCCCGCACCGCACCATTGAGCATCAGAAGGGTCGCTTTCAAGCCATCGTTATATTCAATGAAATAGGCTGATGGATTCTCGACGAGGCGATAAATTTCACCATTACGGATCATATCCTGCGTTCTACCGTCTTCATCCGTTAAACCGCACGGCGTATCACTTCTCGAAAGTGCCGCTTCTAACAATTCCATAGACCAGCGTCCATCCTTGCCTGCCTCCCAGACAGCATCGCCGTCAATGAGTTGTACAGCAGCGACCCCGGTTTCGCCACCCTTTCGGCGTTCTATCATGCACTGCATCGCCTCCAAGGCATGATAATCCATCGGATCCGAGCCTCCAACGCCTACCATGAGTGCCTCTTCTATTTCACATTCTAACGGGAGTTCGACATCTGGCAATCGCCATGTGACGGGTAGAGACGAACCTGCGAGCACTCCAAAGCCGAGACGATGTCCATCATCCACCATCTCCTTTGCCTTCTCGAAACTATAGGAGAGGTGTTTGTCGTTATAGATAGGCACGGCACGTCCATCTGCCTCAAAGACCTTGACACACTCTTTGAAGAATTCATACCGCGGATACAGGACCTGATTCATCTCATTGTGCGGATAATCGCCGTGCTCCCCGATGAGTAGCACCGCGTCAACAGCAATCTCATCACCGCCACACCGCAGTGCCTCGGCAATGGTAGGATAGACAGAGAAACCGAACTCCCTCGCACGGTCCAAACTCTGGTCACCTTCCGGCTTCTGATCGACGAACAGTGAGACGACTTTCATATCCGGACGATGCCATCTCCCCTCAGTCGGATAACCTACAAGAAATCGATCGGCAAAATGTTGCGCGTGCGATAGGTAACGGTAGATAGTAGCGATAACGGCAATCCTTTTTGTTCCCATAACCTCATGTCCTCCAGAAAGTTGATTCTTCAGTGGATTGATATGCAATGTCTAAATGAGGAGTCTCCTGCTGTGTGCCGTCAGCGAAGAGACTGTCAACACCTGCGGCAACAAGTCCGGTGGTCAACAAGGTGCGTTCAACGGGATAGGTTGCCTCGCCCGTCAAGAACATTTGCTCAATATTGTTAACCAACGGTGAGAAGAAGTTCGCCAATGTCGTCCGTGCAGGTGGCATCGGGAGATACATCTGTGTTGAAAGGATTTCGTCGTCTGAACCGATGTAAGCGGCAAAGTTGAAATCTTGGACCAACCCGTTCATCAGAATCATTGTAGATTTCAAGCCATCATTGTGTTCATATTGATAGGCGATTGGGTCTTTCACGATCTCTTTCAACTCGTCCAACGTCGGAAACGGATTGTTGAACCCCGGACGTGATGGTGTGAGCGTATGACTCCGACAGAGAGCTGTTTCAAAGAGTTCCCGCGACCAGCGTTCGGTGTAATGTGCCTCCCAGAACGCGTCGCCGCGATATGCCTGTAACCATTTGATCCCACTCTCACCGCCTTCGCGTCGCTCTACCATACACTGTAATGTCTCTAAGGCGTGGAAGTCATAACTATCCACGCCACCGTAGCCGACACAGACCGCCTCCGAGACCGGTACACCAAGCGGCATATCAATAGAAGGCGTGCGCCATGTAACTGGTAGGGACGAGCCTGCCATAAACGCGAAGTCCATAGACTGGGAAATGTCGTACATCTCGCGCGCCCATTCCCAGTTCCATGAGAGATGTTTGTCGTTAAAGGTTGGCACGCCGCGCCCGCTCTTTTCATAGACCTCAGCGATCTGCATGAAATGTTCATAGCGCGGATAGAGACGTTGCCCCTTTTCGTTGGTGGGATACTCGCCGTGTTCACCGATAATCAAGACACCGTCGACTGCGAGTTCCTCACCACCGAGGGTGAGTGCCTCCGCAATCGTAGGATATCCCTTCATTGAGGGAAAACGTTCCAGACGTTCGCGACTGAGGTCGTTGTCCTTGACCTGTTCAACGAAAAGGGAAACGAGATCCATCGGTGGGTGATGATGTCGGCTGTTCCACCCATAGCCTTCTAAGAACCGATCGACGATATGCTGCGTGTGCGAGTACTTGTGATAAATCGTCGCAATCGCGGCGATTTTAGGACGTTTTTCCATTTTTTAATTATTCCTTGCGGTTAGACAACGTGAGATTGGACTTTGACGCACCTTTCTTAAATCCGCTCTCCATTTCATTACGAGCTAATGCAAATAGCGAATTCAGTCTTTCTGTAGGAGAGGTATCCAAATTCGGTATATTACTTTTTATCTCCCAGTTTCTTGAGTTCTCCCCAGCATCTCGGAAGTTTGCCTTTTGGGTTTACCGCCAGAAAGCCGGTGTCATACGCCTCAACGATCGGTGAAAATATTCCGTTGTCTAACCAACCCCCTAAAAGATAGATGGTGCCATTCACCACAACTGCCGTTGTTGCTTTTGGGATTGTTATGGGTGGTGCTTTGTGCCATTTGTTGACAGTTGGATTATAAACATCTACAGCATCAATGCGTCTAAACCAATTGTTCCGATCATAACCGCCTATTGTCCAAATCTCATTACCGACGACAACGGTTTCAAACCAACATTTCGGCATGGGTATATTAGGACGTTTACGCCACGTGTTAATTTTCGGATTATATTCTTCAATACTGTTAACAACACGATCACCAAGGGGTCCCGCGAACGAAACTTCACCACCGAGCACATAAACTTTACCGTCTACAACTTCAGCCTTCGCCCATCCCCGTTCTGTCGGCATATTCGCTCGCTTCTCCCATCTATCGGTCAAAGGATCGTAAACCTCAACAAGACCTGTAAACTCCCGTTTGCCGAGGTTTTTGTTGTGGATGCTCCCGCCAATGATGTATATCTCTCCGTCAACAACCGCGGTGACGAAACCCTTACGGCGCGTTGGCATATCCCGTTTCTTGACCCACGTATCGGTGCGTGTGTCATACATCTCAACGATTTTTGTGTATTCGCCGTGCATCTCTTCTCGCCCTCCAAACACATAGATGTCGGTGGAGAAAACGGCAGCTTTAGCAGAAATCCGCGCTGTCGGTACACTTGCAACTTTCCGCCATGTGTTCGTCCGTGTGTCATAGACATCTACCGTTGAAAGTGCAGGGGCACCACCCCCTAAATTTTCATGGTGATCGAAACCGCCGGTCAGGTAAATTTTACCATTCACAGCCGCGGCTGCCATGCCCCTTCTCCATGTTGGCAGTTCGGATATCTGCTCCCAACCTCCAGCAAAACTGTTAGAGACACCAACGAGGAAAAGGATGATAACCCATTGCAAATACCTACATTTCGCGAACATAGTTTTCTCCTTATACGTTTAGAACGTGCATTCGATATCAGACATCCGGAAAGAGAACCTTTTTTCCCGTTAAAGACACAATTTTAGAGTGGAAAAGGTGCATAAAATTGGCACGTTAGCTGTGTATAAAGAAATCGTTCCTGAAAATCCATCAATTTGATGAGCCACAAAAATCCATCTACGGCGAGGGTATCGTAGAATCGACATTTAGCGGTTTCTCTATTAGCACGACCGGTGCCTGACAACAATCACAATTCCCCGGGGCAACCGCTCGGATGTAGCACGTGTCGCAGTAATAGTAGAGTTCATGGACGACACCATCTTTGATAGCATAAAATCGGATGACTTCCAGCAGTTGCGTTTTGGGAAAGACGCGACTGTTGATAATCAGATCTTTCTCATGTAGTCGCTCGTCCAGAAAGAGTGCCTCCGCCAGCGATGTCCGTAGAAGCGTATAGTATTTGCCATCCTCGGTCTTGACACCGTATAGATGATCGTGAGTTTTAAAGAGTTCTACGGCATAGTGCGTGTGCATCTCCTCCGCTAAGCAAACAATTTTGCCTCGGAGTTCGACCTCTTGCGGTTTCTGTTCTTCAGTCGAAGGTGTAGCTCCACTGATGAATAGAATTAGCACGATGAAAAATAGGGAAAACCATTGTAAGTTACGCATCATTCATCTCCTTCTTTGCCCATCGATTTGGACCAGGACCGGGTTGATGTTCATTACGAACGCGTTTAAATTCCTCAGGCGTGGCAACAACATCTTTAGGGTGCAACCGACTCCGAGCGAGAAAGCCTGCCTCGGGTTGATAGCCGGTCGGTTTTGACGCGTCTTGATAGCGGGAATCAACACTCCACCTGACTTGATTGCTGACGTTCGGGATAGAGCGGTGCGGGGTCAAATTGGTAAGTAGAAGAATGCTGCCAAACTTGACAGGAACCACAACCGGATCGACTTCGGGTAATGCATCATCCGGTATTTCAAGATAAAAACGTTCAGAATGCCGATGTCGGAACACACCATCCCGATGGGCATGGGGGATGACTTCCAAACATCCGTTCTCAACGGTAGCATCTATCAGTGGAATCCAGATCGTGAGTTGCAAGACAGAATCACATTTAGGCTCCATATAGCCAGCGTCCTGATGCCATGGAACGAGAGTTCGGTCGTGCTCGGGAAGCTTCGGACGCACCCGATAGGCGGGGTGACACATAATCTCCGGTCCAACGAGCGACTCGGCAATGTCAAGCAGCTTCGGATTAATCAGCAGGTCGAAGAGTGCCGGTCCCGTATGTGCCCCACTGAACACCTTCTGGAACACGATTGGGGACTGCGCCGTAATTTTTGCCAAACGGGTGTCAAATCCCTCCGCTTTGAATTCGGAGTCAATTTCGCCTTCCGCGTAGAGTTCTGATGCGCCAGCGTCTACAATTTCCTCAAACTCCGCGATAAGTGGGTTCAGGTCGTCCGGTGCAAGCGCATTCTCAATTAACAAATAGCCGTTTTCATTAAAATCGTGGATTTGCGAATTAGTCAATACTTTCATAACGCCTCTCATATCTGGACGAGTTCAACCAGAATGCCATCTGGATCTTTCGCGCACGCCACGCCCACTGCGTCTGGTGCGCTTATAGGGTCAGACAGAAATTCAACACCGTTCTGTTTTAAGGCTTCGACGGTTCCCTGAATATCGTCTACAAAAAAGGTAAGCCAGCGAACACCTGCTGCGAATTCGTCCGCTGGTGTCGGCGGTGGCGATTCAATATCCATGAGTTTGATAAGTGTGTTACCGGCTTTAAGTCGGACCTGGCGAAAGCCTGTCGGTGCAAGTCCTACACCGCGGGCAAGGTCATCTGGAATCTCCAACTCCAGCACGATCTCAAGTCCCAACTTGTTGTGATAAAAATCCAGGGAGGCGGCAAAGTCGCTACAGGTAATAGCGATGTCAATAGTGGGATGCGATAAGTTTAGCACGAGTTTCTAACCTCCTCGGTGGTCACACGATCACGATCATCGTGATGGCGTGTCACTGCCTGTCAGAACGAAGATTGCTTCTCGAAATTGACCGAGTGGACGCTCATCATAGGTAATGTCTACAGGAACAACAATTCTCTTTCCTGAAGTGTCGCGGTGCCTCGGAATTGGAACAGAAAAATCGATGTGACCGTCTGATCTCGCTGAAATCGTTGTTTCTGCAGGGGAAATTCCTATATCCCAAGCACTTGGAAGGATCGGCTGGACAATTGCTGTGCGTGGTTCAGATGAATGATTCGTTATCTCCACGCGTAACTGTGCCGTTTCACCAAGCACGACCTCCTGTTCATAAGGATAACAGCGGACCCAATGTTCGTCGATGCCGTAGTTCGCATGGTCCCAAGGAAAGAGTTCAGTATAGCATTTTTCCCGTTCCGCGAGTGTGTCCAACATACACTGCATCTCGGCATCAGTAAACTCAAAGGCTGGATTGACATGGCAGTTAAAGATGTGCGTCGGTTTAAGTTCCTGAATAAGCCGCAGACATTTTTCATAACCAACATCTTTGCCGAGCAAATTCCGATTCCCAGAACAATAGTCATCGATTCCTGCCATCGTGAAGGAGTCCCCTGAGAAGAACATCCGGATGCCGCGTCCCTCAACGAGCAGTCCACCATGGTAATAGGTTTGTCCCGGAAAATGGTATGCCGTCATTGTGAACTCATTCCATTGCCAAGAATCTCCATCACGGGTAATGCGATCGACTCGGGTAACCGAAGGCGAAATACAGGGAAGCCTGAAACCGATTGGGTTCGTAATAACTCGTGCGACAACCGAATCCGTTATCGTTTCACAAGGGAAAGTTGTCTGAAATTCGGGGATGGCATCAACATGGTCATCGTGGTAGTGTGTCACCCAAAACTGGGTAACCTCCGAAATTTCGCCGTCTGCTTGTAATTGTTGGATCTGTTTGATAACATTCGGTGAACCGCAATCCATCACGAACGCTTCATTGTTTTCGGAGATTATCATCCACGTTGTGCCGAAATGGCGTAAGAATTCGGGTGGTGGCTTGCCCTCTCGGATAGGCATGTGCCCAGCGTGTCCCTCAAATTCAGCAAAGAGTATCGGAAAGTAGTGCCGGAGGGCGGAGATTGCGACGTATTTATCGTAACAGTGTGCTAACTGCTGTAGGAGTGAATCGATTGCCCCATCTGGGTTTTTCATAACAACACCATGCGTAGGAACGAGTGCCGTTGGTGATGTCTGGCGGATTTTCTCAAGACTCTCAGTGAGTTCGTCGCGTGCACCGAGAAAACCATGATAGTCGCTTGTCTGCTGTCCTTTTTGTAAACTGTAGAGTTCCCACAATTGACCCTCATCATAAATGAGATCGCCAGAGAAAGCGAATCGTTCTCCATCAACATCAATAAGATAGGTGACACTTCCATCGGTATGTCCTGGCGTTTCAAGAACCGTCAGCGATGCCGGTCCCCATCCAAACTGCATACCTTCCATATATTCATCGACCACCGAGATAGAGTTGGCCAGCATGAGATTGTGGGGATGGTAATTGTAGAGGTGCCACCGATATTGTGGATCGTCCCAAAAAGTTTCGACCTCGCTAAACCACGATGCCCCTTTCGCTGGAACCCCGACGCGAACATTATCAGGTATTGGAAATCCCGCTGTGCTATCGCGGTGATAATGTGTGAACAGAATCTGCTCGATGTCAATGATCCCGAGTTCCGCGAGTGTGGCTTGGAGGGCAGTTCCACTCGGCTCAATAAGAAGTGCACGGTCACCATCACGGAGGATACCTGTATTGACATGCCCATGATGAACGTAAAGGTGATGGCTGAGTTGAGAAAAGCGGGTCTGCATTGGGCATCCTCATTCACTGTAGGCGCGCTTTGCAAGCGCGCCTCGTGAAATTGAGCGAAATTGAGGGTATCCTTAAAAACTACGCCTCCGCGAACTGTGGTCTACCGAGGGCATCCGTTCTGCCTTGGCGTTTGTAGTGCGGGAGATGCCCACCTGCGTCTGCCAAGATCCGTTCTTGTGCGCGGGCAATCCGATCGGCACCCTGATCAGCGATATTGTGCTGGCAGGCGACATCCGCTTCAAGATCAAACAGCCGTATATCATCCTTAAAATCGACACTGGAGAAATACCAACTTCTTGCATCTTTATACCAAACGGAGTTGACATAGCGGCAGGTGAGGTATTCACGCGACGTCCAATCGTTTTTTCCTTCAACGAGCGGTAGCAAGCTCTGTCCTTGAATCTCGCCAGCGGGTTCGACCTGGCTGGCTGCCATAACGGTAGCAGGAACATCAAGGGTATAGACGAATTCATCGCACGTTGTGCCAGCATTCGCGCCAGACGGGTGGCTCACCATCATCGGAATGTCCATCGTGCCCGGGTACATAAAGTTCGCCGGTTTTCCGGTGGCTTTGTCCGGATTTTCTGCGAAGTTCGTGCCGTGGTCTGCGAGGAAAACAATAAGTGTGTTCTCACGCAATCCGAGCCGATCAATGGTATCTACCAACCTGCCAAACCAGGTATCTACAAGCGTTACCAAGCCCGCGTAGTTGGCTTTAACACTCGGCAACCGTTCTTCAAGTTCCGCATCGTTGAGTGAACCGTAGGGCAGGTTGAGACAGATAGGTTCGCGGTCTTCGCGCTTACCGTAGAGGTCATAATAGTGAATGGGTGCTTCCCATGTTTCGTGCGGCGTGAAGCTATCTACATAGAGATAAAACGGCGTATTCTGATGATTGTGCTCAACGAATTCAATTGCGGAGCGGAATAACCTTGCGGCGTGCCACATCTCCTCTGGGCGTTCAGGCTGGACGTTCACAACATGGGCACGGATACGTTCGGGGTTTCCTCGATAACGGGAAATCAGTGAAGGATCGGCGTGCGCACCACCGCGGTACCTATCTTCGGCTTGACCTCTGACGAACTCCCATTGTCGGAATCCACGTGTGAAATTCATACCCGGCACGAAATAGTGGGGCACATCGGCAAAGAAACCGGTATGATACCCATTTTGGACAAGCGATTCAGCGATCGCGGGTTCATCGGAAGACATGGGTTGCCAACCGGGCGTATAAACGTTGTCCCACGGCACGGGGGTATAGGTGCTGAATGGATAAGCACGTCGACCGGTGTGTAAGGTCCGGCGCGTCGGGATTGTCGGCAAGCATTCGGGATGAGCGTTCGTAAATCTGACACTCTGTTCGGCAAACCGTGCTAAATT
This sequence comes from Candidatus Poribacteria bacterium, assembly GCA_021295715.1. NCBI lineage: Bacteria > Candidatus Poribacteria > Candidatus Poribacteria bacterium. Next base: position 10,166 of record JAGWBV010000066.1, read on the forward strand.
CGGGGTCTGAACCCAATCGTTGCCATAAGGACTGAGATATGCGGTTCGCAGTGTATCTGAAACAACGACGACTATGTTCCAACTCATTTTTTAATTTTCCTTGCGGTTCGGTTAGGTGAGGTCTGGTTAATTAGTTCTTTTCCGTATATCCACTTTCTGTAAGGGCTGAGTTACCCAGTCCCCGCGCGTTCCAAGCTACACGCTTTAGCTATTGGTAGGTGCGGAATAATCGAAAACAAGCACATCCTCAACAAGTGGACGGATGTGTTCACTCGCGATTTGACGATGAAAAGGGTGTGGCAGATATGCGTCGCGTGCCGCTTCGTCTGTAAAACGGACGATAAAACCGTATGCATACCCCTGACTTTTGCTCTCAGGACTGTTGTTCGTGCCAGCAGTTATGGATTCAATGCCGGGAATTTCATCAGCCATTCCGAATAATGCATCGGATAAAGTTTCCAGATGCGCTGTGGTAACATCGGATTTTAATTTTAGTAGGACGATGTGTTCAACCATTATGACTTCCTTCTTCCATAGCGAAAATTTGATTTGCCAAATTGGAAAAATTGTTATATAATCTAAGTATTACACAAACGTTATTTTTTTTCAAGCTTCCCACGAAGTTTGAGAACCAACCACAAAGGAGAGTCAAAATGAAATTAGCGTATGTTTTTATCGTTGCCCTACTCATAGCAACTTCGTTGACCGTATTTGCGGACAAAGTGGTGGTAACGGATATAGAGGATAACAAGGGTGGCGCGTATCAAGCCACCGAGTTGGAAGAAGGTGGGAAATTTTTCCACGATAGGGACTATACGATTACGACTATCCCGAAAGATTTTCTTGGACTAACGCAAGTCTCCACGTCAGCAGACTGTCCAGGCGGACAGGACTACCGACTCACGTTTGAAATCGACCGGCCGGCTTATATCTACCAAGCCTGGGATAGCCGACATACACGTCCGGAAGAACGCGGACAGGATCCGAAAGGTTGGTTTACAGACGGATATACGGATACTGAAGAAATCCTCATGTTGGATGCACCACACGCTCCGACCGAGTACCATATCTACAAATCTAACGAACCGCATCCGAAAGGAACAGTGGAATTGCTCGGTATTGATGAGGTCATCGGAGATCCGGTCCTCATGTGGACGATCTTCCTCGAAGAAGGCGTGCTTCCTGTTGACCCCGCTGGGAGTCTAACGACAACATGGGGTAAAATCAAATCGGATCAGTAGCGCTATCATTCAAACCGAACTCAACCAAAAGCGGGCTTACCAGCCCGCTTTCCTTTTGCTACTTCTTCAACACAGACGACAGACTGCTAATAGATAATACACGCCCCACCCGCACAGACACTCCCTGCTTTCTGCGTCACATCACCAGCAATACTGTCAGCCTCACCTGCTTCAAACTCGGCAACAACCGACATCGTTTCCTCTGCCGGTTCCGATAGACTGAGTTGGAGCGTATCGCTCTGCGTGAACGTCACGGTGCATCCTGTCGCCTGAAAAAGGGCAATCGCGATGCAAAAAAGAATCAGAAGGGAGAATAGACTAAGCTGTATGCATTTCATCGTTAAATCTCAACTCTCCGGAGGTCGGCTTGGTCAAGTGTATTCGTGCCTAAACCGAGCACACTCGCCGTGTTGATATGGTTTGCTAACTTAGATACAGAACCCAATTCCAACTCCTCGCGCTTCTGGTTGACCGTCTGAAGGACAAGGACATCAAGAATAACCGGATCTGCCCCGACGAAGAGACTGCCATATTTCCACGCGCTTTCGGCGTGATATGTAGGTCCTCGGTCGAACGATGCAACCAACCCATCAACGATATTGAGGACAAGTTTATCTTTCAGGACCTTATGTTCCAAAATCTCGGCGATAGCCGGATTGCAATAGATCGGTTTTCCATGAAATCGGCGTGTGTTATCCACACTACCAAACGCGAGGTTCTTCAAACACCCACTGATACCCGCCATTTCATGGTGTTTCAAAACAGGAACATTAATCAACACATCAACATGCTGCGTAACGATTCGGGAATACCGGGAACGAGTACTTTCGTTTTCTCGGCGGTTAACACTGTCTTTTCCGCTTTCGTAAAATATCTCATCATCATACCCGATACCTTCTGTGTCAGAGGCAAAAGTCTGCACTTCGCCTTCCTCTTGCTTGATGGGGTACCCAGCATTCAAGAGATGGTTTTCAAACCGGTCCCAGATAATAATTTGTTTTTTGAGGACCCCGGCACCGTATACTCCCTCAACAATCTTATCAACAATTATCGGATGTGTGCTGAGTTCAGGGCCGCCAAGTGGATTGATTTTTATGCCGACGATGTCGTCGGGTAAGACAATATCTCGCCACGCCTCTTTCGCGGAGGCACGTCCAGTGAACTTCATCATCGCCTGATCAATCAGCTCACTAACAGCATCTTCATCGAGTCGATCGCCATCCCAGACGTTTTCACTGACCGCCTCAACGACAGGCGTAAGGGGAGTTGTTGTTGTGGTATCGGGCTGTAATTGCCCACTACTTAACTGTGCGAACGCCGGAAGAGCACTTAGTGCGCCGCCGATTCCGCCAACACCCGTAGCAAGTCGGGTTAAGAATTGTCGTCGGTCAAGCGCATCTCGGTGCTGCGCTTCTTCTTGACTGTCGGCAATAATATCTTCTATAACGGTGTCGTAAGGTTTCATCAGAGTTTACCTAATTCCGTGAGAATCTGTGCTGTCGGAACACGGACGGCTACCCCGTCAATGGATTTCCAAGCGACTGTTCCATCCTTACGCAGAACATAGGATGCAGGACGTGCTATCCTGTCGTTACCAGGATCCAAGACGTTGTAAGCCTTGATTGCCTCTCTGTCCTTATCAGCGAGTACAGGGAATTCAAGTCCACTACCCTGGACTGTCTTTTTGGTATCGCCTTCATTATCGGAGCTGATAGCGACAAGTTCCGCACCTGCTGCCCGAATTTTAGCATAGTTTTTTTGCAACTCTCCGAGTTGCCCTCTGCAGAACGGTCACCAGCCGCCTCGGTAAAATACAAGCACTACGTTCTTGTTGCCGACATAATCAGCGAGAGCGTGCAACGTGCCGTCGGCATCTGGTAATTCAAAGGCAGGAGCTTGACTTCCGGTGCTCAAGCCTCGACCCGGATCCAACTTATCCGGTCCAGGAAGCCGAGTGAGTTGAACTTGTAGTTCCAAGGTCTCCGCTGGAGGTATCGGATGTACGGCGAATTCGGTCTCTTCGTATCCGGTATGTGCGATCGCTAAAGTGAAGGCTTGTTCTACAGGAAGATTTTCAAAGGTGAAAACACCTGTTCGTGTTGTTAACGTCTCGTAAACCTTCCCGGCTTTATCCGTAAGTTGGAGATTGACTTCCCCGAGAGGATCACCTGTTGCTTTATCCGTTAAAACACCGCGCAGATGCGAAACTGGAGTTGCCAATGCTTCAAGTGTCACCTTATCCAGCGAGACAACCTGTCCAGTGGCGACAGTAATATTCACCTCTTTGGTCTCATATCCTTTTGCCGATATTTGGAGCGTGTAATTTCCAGCTTCGATTGATGGGAGTTCATAGGTCGCCTGCGCTTCAGCTTGCACTAAGAGTTGCCCATCCCTTAGTAAACGCACTTGAATCAATACACCATCAATAGGGTGCACCTCTCCACGCAGCGTCCCTGTCAGTGTCTCCACTGGGGAGGTGTCTACCGTTTCCTCAATGGGATTCTCTGTTCCGCAATTCAATCCTGCGAGCAGCAGGAATACCACAGTAAGCGTGTGTATAGGTTTCATGATTTTTTCCTATTTGTTTATCTGTTTTTTATTCTGCCCCACGTCGTTGCCAATTTGTTCACAGGGTCAACTGCGGCGGCGGTTTCAACGCCGTTGTCCATGAGCTCGTTCATATCCTCTTCTTCCAAAGCAACACTGAAGATAGCAACGTCGTCGATGATGCCTGCAGTATACCGGTCATAGTGCCGTCCAATATGAAATACGCCTTCACCCGTGCCGTACCCGTCCTTTTCATTGAAATCAGTCTCGGCTTCCATTTCGCCATCTATCCATATCGAAGCCTTACCCGTACTTGTGTCGGCTCTGCCAACGACAAAGTGCCATTTGTCGTCTCCAATCTCGGTAGTGCCATCTGCTCGGAAACTTGTTGATGCACTGTCGCGTAAGTAGAGGGTCACCTTGTTATCGCCACCTCCGTTCCAGAGTAGATACCACGGGAGCGCCTGTGATGTATCCTCGTAGTTTTTGCCAACAAGCGCGCCGGCGACCTTGGTGCCTTTGAAATGGCAGATGATCGTGAAGGAGACACCCGCCTTAAATCCGACAGTGTCCGAGTGTGGAACTTCAACCCAATTGCTGGCACCATCAAATTCAAGTGCTTTTCCAAATTTCCCATCAACCCATTTCGCACCGTGGATTTCACCGTCGTTTCCATGCTCTGACGAATCCGTAGCAACATTACCCTTTCCCTCGTCAAAGAGCCACATTCCCATAATAGTATCGGGGTCAATCTTCGCAAAACTGGGTAGTGCTGCCAGTAAAAAGACTACCACAAAACTCGCGAGCGATATTCGCACATTTTTAACCAAAAACATTACGGTTCCTCCTTAAAATAGCCATCAGTTCACAACACAAACGAGCAATTTCTATGCCACCCATTTCTCACCTCAAGTGCGAGATTTCGCACGAAATGGGGCAATCCTTGTCTCAGCGTGCACAAAAAGGGGCAACTGCAAGTGGCTGAGATATTAAACACACGCTCTAATCCCTATAGTATAGCATTCATAGTGCGGTTATGTCAAATCAAACGGGTAGGCTTACTTAGCCAGTGTATAGGTTGAGTTGAACGGAACATTAAAAATCACATGCTTTTGTCAAAAACTTCCTAATCCTCAAGATGATTGTGCCTACAGAAACTGGAACGTTAGTTGTTCTACACTGCAATTATCTTCAAAATCCCACTGATTGACAAAGAGACATCGTTTTTGATAGAATAGTCTTTGCTTCGCCACGCAACTAAAACCTTAAGGAGATAAACGGACGAAAAACACGAATTACGCCCTCCATTTCACTATTAAACCCTCGCGATGCTTTCTGTTAATGCTAATCTTGTCGCTGAGCGGATCCGTTAACGCGGCGTTCGAGAATATCGAACTCATGGCGGGACCCGCGGGAATGGGTGGCGCGTACTCGGCGGCGACACAGGATACCAGTGCCCTGATATGGAACCCTGCAGGTTTGGCAGGATTACCTACACCTGAAATCGGCATCAGTTACATGGATCTATATGGCGTGTTGGGTTACAGTTTCGTGGGAGTGGCACATCCAATTCGGAGCGGACAAACTGTTGGCGCAGCAATTTTGAACTCAAGCGATATAGAAGGCATTTCTCAAGAACGGATTGTGCTACTGTCTTCTGCAGTTCGTGTATGGAAGGGGTTTCACATCGGTATTAATGCGAAATACTTCAGCACTTCAGTCAATTTGGAACAGATGCCGTTAGGGCGCGGGATAGGATGGGGCACCGATCTCGGCATCCAGTATGAGCTTATGACAGATATTTTTAGAATTGGCATAGTCCTCCCGAATCTGTTCTCAAATCTGTCTTATCGCCGACTTGAAGAGGCGACCTCCACAAACACCTACAATGAATCGCTACTACGTGAATGGCGCATCGGCGCTGCGGTAAAAGTCAATTTCGGCTCAGAGACACCAGACAGGAAACTGGATGCTTTGTTAGCGGCTTTTGAGATTGCTAACGGCATCCCGCTTATTGGATGTGAGTACCGGAACGATATAAGATACGGTGAATTTGCGCTGCGGTTAGGATGGCGTTTCAACGATGGACTTACCGCCGGATTCGGCTATCAGCGTGGTAATATCGGCTTAGATTACGCCTTCGTGAACGAGAGATACGGTTCGCAGACTTCGCTGTTTTCAGTCCGGCTTTTCTACTGATCTAACCTACAAAATGAGTAAAAAAATATGTTGGCGTATCACATTCTCCGTTTGGATTGGCACGAGAAAACAGAAGATGGTCCAACCAGTCGGCTTTTCAACGATGAAAAATCATATTTGGATTTGATGTTTGAGAAAGCGGGAATTCGGTAGTTTTAACGTTGAAAATCACTATTTTCCCATTGTATAATAGTAATGGCTATTATTCCTCTGGATTTAGGCAAAAAGGAGGTAAAACGATGGAAAAATCAAACTCACGCCTATGCAACAGAAACAGATTTTAAATTCTGTTCTCTCTTTTTTAGGCGAACCGATAAGAGGCACCCCAGTTACGGAACTGCTGAAATTTGCAGGGACAATTTCAAAGGAAGATACGGAAACCATGAAACAGACGATTGAAGAAGGATGCGGAATGGCATCGTTATCGCAAGGACAGCCTACTGAAAAGCATTGATTTCTCGGACGACCTATGATAAAATCTTTTCAAGAGACCCGTACGGACAAGAACAACACCACCGTAATCAAAAAGGAGACAACACCATGAAAAATCCAACGACTATCCAAGAGATTGTACAGCGATTAGAAAACCTTTCGCCCGGACAACAGCAGGAGGTTCTAGATAAGGTACATCCATTAAGGAATTTATTAAATTTGCTGGAACAATTCCATTAAAAGATCTTGAAGAGATGAAGCAAGCGATTAACATGAATTAATTCTTGCTACCCGAGACGCACATTTTGATGAAGTCGAATCTCTACAGACAGAATACTGGTAGCCCCTACACTAACAACAGATACGGGTCTTGAATATAGCCGGAGACTGTTTGTAGGAACTGTGCTGCAGGTGCGCCATCTATCACACGATGGTCAAACGTTAAACTCAGCGTCAGCATGCTACGAACGACAATCTCATCGTCGTGAACAACCGGCTTCTTCAGAATCCGTCCCACCCCCAGAATAGCACTCTCCGGTGGATTGATAATAGGCGTGAAAGCATCAATCCCGAAGTTCCCAAGGTTTGTGATGGTAAAGGTGCCACCTTGAAGTTCACCGGGTGTCAATTGGTTACCGCGTGCCCGCTCTGCGAAACCCCTCACCTGATCGGAGATCTCCGATAATCTCTCCTTATCTGCATTCCGGACGACCGGCACCACGAGACCATCGTCCAGTGCGACTGCCACACCGATGTTAATTTCCGACAATAGATGAATCCCTTCATCCGTGAGTGTTGCGTTGAGGCGCGGATGTTCTCGCAAAGCGTTTGCAACGACTTTAACGAGCAGATCGGTGTAGGTGAGACTCACCTCCCTTGCCTGCAGCTTATCGTTGAGCATCCCACGCAGTTCAACGAAAGCCGTTGCGTCAACCTCTGTGTGAAGTGTAACACTGGCATTTGTTTGAAGGCTCATCGTCATCCGTTCTGCGATAATTTCACGGATGCCGCCCATAGGAATAACTTCTGTCGCCTGTTCGAGAACAGGTGCCTCTACAACAGCGGCTTCAGCGGCGGCTGCGCTTGCTTGTAACACGTCGTCTCGGACGATTCTGCCATCGGGTCCCGAACCGACAAGTGAAACCAGATTGACGCCGTGTTCCTTCGCCAATCGCCGGGCAAGCGGTGATGCCTTAAGCCGTGTCGTTTCTTCGATTGGAGCGGGTCCCCTCAAGTCAATATATCGCTGAACATCGCTCTCAAGGTTTGACCTCGGTCAAGTCAATAGCAAGTTTTTCAGCGAGTTGGCGTGCCGCTGGCGAGGCTTTTGGTGCAACGGTCGGAGTCGGTGATGTTGCCTTCGGCTGTGCGGGTTGTGCTGATGCTTGCGGTTCCGGCGTGGTGTCCACTTCAACCGTCCCGGCATCCACCTCAACGCGTGCCACTTCCTCGCCGGGTGCGCCGATAATCGCTAACAGGGCATTAACAGGGACATTGGCACCCTCCTCAGCAAGCAATTGCGCGATAACCCCATCAGTAGGGGATTCCTGCTCATGGACAACCTTATCGGTTTCAATCTCTAACAAAGGCTGTCCTTGTGTGACGGTATCGCCCTCGTTCACCAGCCATTTCCCGATTTTCCCCTTGGTCATCGTCTGATCCATCTGAAGCATTCTCAATTCAATTGCCATATTTTTAACTTTCCTTGCGGTTTTTTAATTATACCTTGCGGTTCGTTCAGCCGCATTGGGTGAATACCGTTCTTCCGCGTATATCCAGCCCGGCGCGATGCTTGGGCGGACGCGCTTTAGATAACAACCACTGTAATTCCCGTGCGATTCGGTAAAACTGATTTTGCGGGAACGATTCCACTTGTATATCCAATTCGACACGATGCTCGGGTTTACGCGCGAGTTGATAGAGAAGGGACGACTATTTTTCCTCATGAATGTCCTTCGATCAACTCAATCAATAACTCAACATTCGCATCTTTTTCGAGAATAAGTGCGAATTTGTGGTACTCGTCGCCCTTAAAAACCGCCTGAATAAAGGGACTAAACGCAATTAAGAGTTGACTCCCCAAAAAGTTAAGCGGCTTACCGGTCTCTAAAAAGAGAATTGCGGGCGCGGTTAGACCGCGCCGGACAATCCATGTTGCAGCCTTTTCAAGCAAGGCGCGTTGCTCAGATTCAGGAATATCTTCAAGGACACGTGGTATTTCAGGGTTTGGATTGAACATTTTTTAACTATGGTGCTGGTGATAGCGGCACGCGGAGCTAAGGTAAACCTTGCTTCCCGCTCCCCGATGTACAATCTCCTTGAATATGAAAGTTTAATCTTAGAGTTCCAAGTCGCTCAGGTAATCGGCGATCTGCTTGGGTTGTCCATCAAGGGTTGTTTCCATTGCGGCAATGACAAGCACAAAACTTTTGATATTGTCCTCAATCCGCGTATCAGAAGGTTCACCACCATCAAGCCAGTTCAGGAATTCATCAAAGAGATGCTGATGCGCTTGGTACGGAATCGCCGGTGCCTCATAGACTTCGGTCTCTCCCCCAACACGATGGATAGTCATCTGGTTGCCACCTGCGATTTCCACAGCACCCTCCTCAAATTCAGCGCGGTAGTGTTCATGGTTCCAACAGTTGACGATACCCGCCGACGAACTATTGCCTTCATAAGAGGTATGAACACCGTTGTCCATCCGCATCACATAGAAGCCGCTGGAGTAATGTTGGAAACTCGACCATTCCGGATTCCATCCAAATCCGATCAAGGTTTCACAATCGCCACCGGAGAGAAACCGAAGCATGTCAAGATGATGGACGGAACCTTCAAAAAGAAGCCCAAAATCCATATCGTGCCGCCATGCTTTGCCCCATGAAAGGTAACGACGATAATCACAGGCGTATCTCCCGACAATATGCTGAAGTCGTCCCAATCTACCCTCATCGCGGATGCGGATCAATTCCTGTTTATTATCTGCATAACGATAGTTTTGGATAATAGCACACGGCAATCCTGTCTTTTGGGCGGTGTGCACCATTGCTTTTGCTGCGTCCAAGGTGTCCGCAATCGGTTTTTCACAGATAACAGGCATCCCGTTTTCCATCGCAGCAATCGCAGCAGGACTATGAAACTGCGGAGGAACCGCAATACCACAAAAATCAGCCTTGACTTCTGCACACGCCTCGTTAAAGTCTGTAAAGAGTTGTGAGGTGCCAAGCCCTAATGCTTCGCCCTGCGCCGTGAGGACATCTGTACTCACATCCGCTAAACCAACGATTTCGATTCGGTCGCCGAAATTATTCGTAAAATTATTAATCCAGCCACCAGCCATACCACTACCACCAATCATTAAACATGTTCGTTTTGCCATTTTTTAATTTTTTCCTTGCGGTTCGATAAGGGTAATTCTACGAGAACGACCTACCCTGTATACCCAGTCCGGCGCGATGCTTGGGCGGACGCGCACTGTTCAATTCTTAATTTTTCGATAACGATAAAAATAAACGCGTTATGCTTGAGGATACCCCTACGAATCAGATTTCTGCATGAGTTTACCTCGTAAGACATAATCGTCCTTACCGCGGCGGACACGCGCAAGTTCCGCCTCGGTAGCTTCACGGCGCACCTTTGCCGGGACTCCCATTGTCACTGCCCCTGATGGGATTTCCTGTCCTTCTCGGACAAGTGTGCCAGCTGCGACAACGGCATTTTCGCCAATCACCGAACCTGTTAGGAGAATCGCTCCCATACCGATCAGTGCCCCGTCTCCAATCGTGCAACTATGGAGGATCGCACTGTGCCCGATCGTAACATCATCACCAATGAGACACGGAATTTCTTTGTCCATGTGTATCACTGCACCGTCCTGAACGTTGGTGCGACACCCGATTCGGATCGGTTCTAAATCTCCGCGGAGCACGCTGTTAAACCAGAT
>JAGWBV010000067.1:0-16015 GCA_021295715.1 Candidatus Poribacteria bacterium
CGACGACGGAACTATCCCACATGAATGCACCAAATCTGGGTGTGAATCCGCCTGGGAACATCTCTTGGAATGTGAATAGATTCGGGTCACTTCTGACGGCTTGCAACCGTTCGGGATCCGGAACGTGATTGGTTATCGGAATATCGTCAGCATCGTGAGGCGATAGTTCGGTAAACTCCTGTCCGGCAGCCTCTGCTGCCGCTTTTCGGGTTTCCCAATCTGCCATCTCGGTTGTCAAACCTCGCAAATCCCCGACGAGCAACGTCTCGCCACCGGTCGTACTAAACACACCGCCGCGGGTATTCGGGTTCCGGAAATAGAATCCGCCTTCAACCCGCTTTCGGGCGTAGTTGGCATGTCCATAGAAATCGATGGTATCTGTGAGGGTGGCACCGTAGTTGGCAAACAATTTGATGTCATTCTCTATAATCGGTTGTCCCCAAATTTGCGCCGGGTCTTTCACACTAAAATTGCCTGCGTTAATCAGGGCTATGGCATCATTACGTTGGACAGACCGGATGGTCGGATCTGCACCCCCGTATTCAAAGCTGAGGCTACTCCAGGCGTCTGGATTCCCTAAACCGATATTCCCTGCGACAGCAAATTGTCGACCATCGCCGTATTGGTAGATACCGGGTTTGAATTCAAACGAACCGCCTTCGTGGTTGTCTTTCAGCTGAAAGTTCATCACGCCGGCAATGGCATCAGAACCGTATTGTGCGGAGGCACCATCACGGAGGATCTCTACCTGTCGCAGCGCAATTGCGGGAATCGGTGCCAGGTCAGGTCCCTGTGAACCATCAGACAGACCGTTCCCGAGCCAGTGAATCACTGCGGCACGGTGTCGCCGCTTGTTGTTCACCAACACCAATGTATGGTCTGGTGCAAGTCCCCGTAAATTCGCCGGACGGACCACTGTTGACGCATCGCTAATCGGCTGTGTATTGATGTTATAAGACGGCACCAAAGTTCTCAGCAAATCCGGTAGATCTGCGCCGCCCTGCTTTTCAAAGGATTCGTTTGACACAATATCGATTGGTACTGCCGAATCCAAGACGGAGCGCGGTTGGGAACGCGATCCCACCACGACAAGACTCTCAAGTCTCACAGGTGCATCCGCCTCAGATGCTTCTTCAGATGCTTCAGCCTCGTCGGTGGTGGTCTCTGCTTCCTCCGCTTCACTGGCTTCTTCGGCGTGTTGGTCCGCCATAACTGTCGTAAACATACACATCGAAATGCCTATAAGGATACTGAGCACGAAAATGATCGATTTGATATATTTACTGTAATACATATCATTTTTCCCCTTTGATTTCAAAATAAACGTCAAATCATGAAAATTGCTGTCTATAGTATAAAACACAAAAATGTACTTAGCAACCCACGCTTCCCCTCAGAAGACACACGACAATTAATAATTAACACGTATTCAAATTAGGTATTGAGTTCTCAAGAGGCTAATTAGGTTGCTGCAGCTTATACAAAACGTCTTAATAATAACAGAATCCGTTCTATTCTTTATATTCAATACACGTTAAATGTAGAATGACAACTGCTTAGCATATATAATACCACAAAATTTCTCGTTCGTCAAGTTTCTCAAGCACAGAAAGGTTAGTATTAACCAGAACTTAGCAGATTGCCATAATCAGCACATTCATGTTAGGCAACTCAGACATAAATCCAATTTGACTTGATAGGGTTTTTTAGCTGTTAGCTGTCTACGAAAAAACAGAAAGCTTCACCTAAAGTTCTTTATCCCGTAAAAAAATTTAAGTTTGACAATAAATTCGTATTGGTATATACTTAAAATATACTTAAATACACGTTAAACTTGATGTTACGCTTGTTCAGAATGTAAAAAGCCTCGAAAAAAGTTCACCCAGAGTTACCTAAATTACGAAAAAACTATCATGGCAAAGAAAAAGGGACGTCGTTCCGTAAATGTCGCACGGAAGCGTGAAAAACGGAAGCGCGAGCGAAAATTTAGACAAAAACAACTTGCTCTCGAAAAACAACGTAGGCTCCCCTATGAAAAGTCAGAGGAAGAGCATTTACAAGCCTGTATCTCACAGAGTCGAAAACTTCTCAATGAACCTGAACTTGAAGGTATTCTTTTCGATTTTGAGTTGATGTATACACAGGTCACAGATGTCCTCGACAATTACGAAGCGGACCAAACAGACGTAGAGGCATTAGAAGAAAACCTCACGCCTCTAACTGTTGCAAGGGGTGAAACTACTGCGAGTGAAGAGGCACAAAACCCTTTACCCGAAGCGGAACGTGCCTGCGAACATTTTCGGGTAGAAGTGCTCCCGGACCTTGTTACCCCCGACTTCATGCAACAATTAGTACAAGCACTCTCTGGGTGTGAAAAACGCCTTAAATTAACAGGGAACCGAGAGCTCGCAGAGGTTGCTTTTGTTACCCGTTCGCTCTTTGAGGCTGCTCCACCGGAGATACTGACCTTCCACCCACTCATCCAAACCATTGGTATTGAAACCTTACGGATACTCGTGGAAGAACCGGATATAATTATTGACAGACATGCAGAGGTGAGAGAAATTCTCTCTAACGTTCTGGAATACGAAGACCGAGAAGCGTATGAATCTCAACCGATTTCTGTCTTTTCAGATACCGCACAAAACCCGGAACGTCAGAAAGAAAAAGACTCTGAAGTTGCCTTAACAGAACCGGCTTCGCCGCATTTTGATCCAATAAGTATTAAAACACCCGATCCAGGAAATGTTGTCCCTTCTCCTGAGGAGGCTCCTGCCCCACTTTCAGATCCAGCCAATCGTTCTGGTACACATACCGCAGCAATAGTAGTCCCGTCAGTATCGCCCGACGAACTTCCTGCCCGGGCACTTTATAAAAACTTCAACGGCTTGGAAATAAAAAAGAGCTTCGAGGCGCAGACAGACAACACGTCCTTACAAGAAGGACTCACCAATTACACTTTGGTGAATGAAAACGAAGAACAGGTTGAATTTGTTGATGTGGAAAACGAACGCTACATCAAGATTACCGAAGAGCGACTGCAGTTACACGCCCGCTCAGGAACAGAACTTACTATTGCAATGGCAGAGGTAGAAGCACAGTGCAGATCAGCAGTCATGTACCTCGCCAAAACAATCGAAGAAAGGGGGTAATATTATGCCACGAAGTAAAAGCGGACAGGTCCGACGTAGGACACAAATCCGCCAACGTCAACAACGGCGACAGAAAAACAAGAAAGCAGCACTGAAAGAACTCTTGCAGAACAGCAGCACTTAATATACGGCATTTCGATAGCGGCGGGTCGTTGTGCCCGCGTACACTCACGTGAGTTTGGAACCGGCGAGGTTGTGAAACCTCGCCAGCGGTGCAGCGGCGGGTCGCTGTACCCGCCTACTCTCTCTTTTCAAAGTGAACAAACTCTGACGCCTGCAACCGGACAGATTCCCCACGTCGCTCTTCAATATATCCCATCCTGAGCAGCGTAATTACCTCATGAGAAGTAGGAATATTGAAAAGTTGACGCACGTGTTCACGATCCGTAGGACGTTCGAGAGGCGCGCTGACAAACTGCACGCCGATGTTTAAAGCCGTTGCAGCGAGAAGAATATTCTGAATTAACATTCCCATGCTCAACCACATCCATCGCGTTCCACCGTCACCAGGTGGATATCTTTTGCAATTCATCGTAACCAGCATAAGAAGCGGTGCCTCGCGAACCTCTACAGCGATTTCTTTAGCCGGTATCTTTCCTGCCCCTAAATGCCCCAAAAGTGTGAACGACTTCGCGTTTTTCAACATGCCTTCCAATACCGCATCCGGCGCGTCCTGAAGAAATTTGGGCAGCGTGACGTGGTCAGTCAGCAGCACACCATCACCGAACTCCATCAAATCCGACGCTGTGAGACGCATCCAACGGCTGTTGTCATCAAGAAATTTGGCATCTTTGAATTGTTCAACGATAGCGTGCTCGGTGACCTCGGCGAGTGCGCCCTTGCCTTCTGCTTCTTGGATGAGCACCAGCTCCCAAGGTTGAACATTGAACGGCGAGGGTGTCCACCGTGCAGCCTCAATGAGTTTTTCAAGGTCTGCGGCATCAAGTGCCCGTTTCTGAAACGTCCCGCGATGGCTGCGTCGCTGTGTTATTGCGTCAAAAAGATTCATAGATTCACGTAGTCCCGATGACGTTGTAGGATCTCCGTTGGCGATGCGGTCCCTGTGGCACCGATTTTTGTGACAGTAATTGAAGCTACCAGATTGCCAACATACGCCGCTTCAACAGATGCCTCAGTTTGTGAAGCGCGTAGACTACAGAGCGTTGCGACAAGCCCTGCTGAAACACTGTCGCCTGCCCCAACTGGATCAATCTCATCATTAATGGAGATACCGGGGATGTGCGTAAACTCACTTCCACTGTAGACGAGGATACCATTTTCACCAAGGGTGACGTACACCGTCCTTTGGGTTTGTTCTGAGAGTGTAACGGCGCACTGCTTCGCTTCATCAATGTCAACGTCCTGTCCATTCCACGCTGGTTGAAGGGCGCGTTTCGCCTCAAATCGGTTCGGTTTAATGATAACATTTCGGTACTTACCAATCCGTGTGCGAGCGTCGGCGAAAAAGATTTTATTAGGAAACGCCAATCCCAACGCACATAATTCTTCTCTCACTCGGTTAGTGACAACGCCTAAGTTCTCAATTGGCATCTGATCACCGACAATTACACCATCAACCAGCGGGACACAATTTCGAAGGGCATCAATCACAGCAGTTTCAACCGTCTGATCCATCGCCGATTGGTTCTCAATATCAAACCGCGGTCCCTCCGTCTCCACACCTTCATATCCGCGATGGATGGGTTTAAGATAAGTCGGTGTTACCCACTCTGGGACCTGTATCATAAAATCCGTCAGGCATCCGTTCGTCTGTAGACAATCGAGGAGTGTTCCACCGAACCCATCTTCACCAATAACACCTAACGTATAGAGGGTGTCTACACCTAATGCCTTCAGGTTATTTGTAACCGTTCCCGCGGCACCCGGACTATAACGTTGCTCAACAACTGGATTCGTATGCCACGGCGTTTCCAAGGACAGTGTTGAACGGGTTTTATCTATGTACCAGTAGGCATCAAGATAAAAATCGCCAACGACCAGAATCCGCTGGTCTTGAAATCGGTTGAGAATCGTCTCCAGGCGTGCTTCGCTAATCAATGTGCTCCTCCGGTGCTGCAAATATACTACAATAACCCAAGTTGCCACTTTCTTCTTCACATAGCACCCCTAATGAAGATTAAGAATTTAATCGGGTAATTTTTACCGATGCCCGGTGCGGTTAGGGTGAAAGACCCTACCGGGTCTGGTGGAACATGGAATTACCCAAATATTTTATTTAACTTCATACGGGGTGCAGCGACTGAGATATACACTTTTCTATAGACATACCACCCCTACGGGGTGTGAAGAGATGCTTTTCTTTGAAAAACTTGTGTTTAAACGCTAAAACCTATTAGGTAGCAAGTTGAGTTCCAATATGGATAGCCATTATACCACATCCCAACTTTTTGCGGAAACACCAAATCCTCTCATCCCAGGGGTCATTCAGAAACCCTCTAATTTTTTCTTGACTATTTTCTTACACTTGTTATACTTTTGAAAATTGAACAATAATACGACAGCAATATTAGAATGGATTATTAGACTATCCTGCACTGGGTGCGTTGGTCTAAAAACATAGGAGCAGTTTATGAATCCGAAAATTTTTAGGTTAACACTCTGCGTATTACTCGTACTCTCAGCCGCTTACCTTTCTGGGGAGGAGAGAACGGAAGATGTCGGAATAACTGAAGGACCGATGCCTACACTTAAAGTGGGTTTGATTCATCCGTTGCTAAATTACGCCACTTTTGGCGACGGTGCAAAACTCGCCTTAGCCGAAATCAACAAGGCAGGCGGTATCCTTGGGAGGCAGGTAGAGTTTATCTATAAAGTAGAAACAGGAACCATTGCTGATTCTGCAAAAGAATTAGCCGAAATGGAAAATGTTGTCGCTATATTGGGTCCGATGTTTTCAAGTAGTGCTGTTAAAGTTGGACCGATCATCAATATCCCTGTCATTGTGGGGGCAACAGGTGCTGACGTGACGAATACTGGGAATGATCCGAGAGATTTTCTCTTTCTCGTGGCGAATTCAAATGCCTTGCAAGCAAAAGTCATGGCAGGTTTTGTGGTGAACGATCTCGGCAAGAAAACTGCAGCGATGATTTGGCAGAACGGGGATGTCTACTCTAAAGGTTTTGTTAACGCATTTGATGCGAATTTCCAGGAACTTGGCGGTCGCATTGTTGCCAATCAAATCTATGAACAAGGCGATACAATGTTTGATGGACAACTTGAGATCATCAAAAAGGCAAACCCTGATATCCTGCTTCTCGCAAGTTTTCCGCCAGAGAACCCGATCATAGTGAAACAGGCACGGGAGATGGGCATTAAGTCCATCTTTATCGGCAGCGATGGTTGGGATGATTCGTTGATGTTAGATACTTTAGAGGATAACACCCCTCTCGAAAATTCCTACTATTGCAGTATCTCGGATGAACTTACTGCAGATTTTACGGACGCTTATGAAACAATGTTTAAAAATCAGGCTATTGGTATCGCGCCATTAGGTTACGATGCCATACGGTTATTGGCAATAGCGATTGAGAACGCCCAATCAACAGACCCTGTTATAATTCGGGACGCAGTTGCTGCTATCACTGACTACCAAGGGGCGACAGCTATTTCCGGCTTTGATGCGAACCGTCATCCTATCAAACCGGCTGCGGGTATCCGCGTGTTGAAAATCGTTGGGGGTCAACCGCAGCAATACACTGTTGTGAAAGCAAGTCAATAACCCCTACCCAATTTGCAATATCGTCCGAGATGTGGTAAAATATAAGGAGTCCATTTTTCTGGAGCAAGTTTTGCCCCTTCCCAGTATCCCTTCCCAATAAAGAGTGGGATCCCGGCGTTGAAAGCCACGCCGAAAGTTATCACATTAACACTTGGAGAATATCTATATGTACAAAATCGGCCTTATCCCTGGCGATGGAATCGGCCCCGAAGTGACGCGCGAAGCAATGAAGGTCTTCGGGGCAGCAGCTGAACAAGCAGGAATTCAATACGAGACAGTCGAATACGATGTCGGCGGCGCCCGGTATCTGGCAACCGGCGAAGTGTTGCCGGATTCAGTTTTAGAGGAACTCCGAGGATTAGACGCTATCTACCTTGGTGCAATCGGGCATCCCGATGTCAAACCCGGTATTTTAGAGAAAGGTATCCTGCTCAAAGTCCGGTTTGAACTCGATCTCTATATTAACCTCCGCCCCGTCAAACTCTACCCCGGTGTCCCAACCCCCTTAAAAGACAAGGGACCTGAAGAAATTGATTTCATTATTGTTCGTGAGAATACCGAAGGCTTATACGCTGGGATCGGTGGTTTCTTGAAACGCGGCACGCGTGATGAAGTTGCGATTCAGGAAATGATTAACACTTACAAAGGTGTAGAACGCTGCGTGCGCTATGCGTTTGAACTCACGAAAAAGCGTAATAAGGAAAATACACTGACGCTCTGCGACAAAGCAAACGTCCTCACCTATGCACATGATCTGTGGCGACGGGTCTTTGACGAGGTAGGCGAAGATTATCCTGATATCAAGAAGGAATATGCCTTTGTTGATGCGACAACAATGTGGATGGTGAAAAACCCTGAATGGTTTGATGTCATTGTGACGTGCAATATGTTTGGAGACATTATTACTGATCTCGGTGCGATGATTCAGGGGGGCATGGGGGTCGCAGCATCTGGCAACCTGAACCCAGAAAGCGTCGCCATGTTTGAACCGATTCACGGCTCCGCGCCGCGTTACACAGGCAAAAATCAGATTAATCCCATTGCGGCGATAGGTGCTGCCGGAATGATGCTCGACCACCTGGGGTATGCGGAAGCGGCAACAAAAGTGGAGAACTCTATCAGCGACCTGCTGGCAAGTGGGAAGATTAAAGACCTGGGTGCCGGACGCATGGGCTACACGACTGAAGAAGTTGGCGATCTTGTTGCAGCGGGATTGTAATTGTTCACAGGTAGGTAGACTTTTCAAAGGGCGAGGTTAGGAACCCTCGCCAGCAAGGAGGGATGCCCCAATTTTCAGAGCAGACGTGCTGTAAAATTAATCCGATCTGAATAGCGGTTCCAACGATTGAAGGTGTACATGTCGTAAGCACTTAGGGGCTTGTAGCCAGCGGCTTTGAGCAGGTCATTGACCGTGTTGACTTCAAAGATTCGCTGCTGGTGAATCTCTTCATAGCGACGAAACAGATCACCCTCTCGGATGAAAAAGGTTAGGACGGTTCGGCACATCTTGGAATGGTGGAGGTAATTGTTTTTCCAAATATAGGTATAATCATCATGGTTTGAGGCGAACGTTCTGTTGTGAAAATGCTCAACGATATTTCGTTCCGTCGTCACGTCAAAGATAAACAAGCCGTCCGGTTCGAGATGCTCGGCGACACACTGAAAGACGTTGCTTAATTCGTCTTCATCGTAAGCATAGTTAATGCTATCGTAGGTGCAGAGGATTGCGTCAAACCGTTGGTTCAGTTGAAACTGGCACATATCGCCGTGATGGAGTTCGATGTCTATATCGTGCGCTGCGGCTTTTTCCTTCGCAATGTCGAGCATACCAACTGCTCGATCCACACCCGTCATCTCATAGCCTTTCAATGCGAGTTCTATCGTCAACGCACACGTGCCGCATGCCAAATCGAGAACCGTGCGCGGTTTGTAATCATATTTGTCGAAAAGCGATTGAATGTAATGTGTCCAACGCGTATAGTTGACGTTTGTCATCATCCTGTCGTAGGCGTAGGCGAATTTCTCATAAGGGGGAGTTAGCTGTGTCCGCATCGTTTAAGGGTTACTTGCAAACCGATACTGCAAGTTACTCGGTTCCTCCTTTAACCCCGACAGAAGCATCCATCATCCGTAGGAGTGTGTTAATCTCCTCGGCATCCCAAGATTCATCGGCGTTCGCTTCTATCGCATATCTACCAACGGCTCTGATTTTACGGAGACTGATCTTCCCTGTAAGGAAACTGAATGGGAGCTGCTGTCCGGCTGTTTTAACTCGATCAAACGTAGCCTCAATGTCATACTGATCTACGCCTTCAGGGGCTTGTCGAATCAGCGCGTCCTTGACCATATCTGCGCCGAAACCAAATAATTCTTTGATGATAAACCATTGCAAAACGGCAAGGCATATCGCGAGGATTAAGAGAACCGTCAATACTTTGACGATGTGTCGCCCCCATATTCCTTTCTCAGCTGCCATGTTTTAATTTTTCCTTGTGGTTAACTAACGGACGTTCAATAAAACTATCAAATGCGTTTCTTCAATCTGAAGCAATACGCAGAAATACCCAAGCAAAAACACCCTGCGCTGGTATTGCTGGCTACTATTTGGCTATTTATCTTACACTTAATCTTAATACTTAAGGCGGATTTTGTCAATAGATTTTTCTGTGGCACCGAGGTGGTTAGAACCTTACTCACGAAATAGATAGGTAAAAAAATGAAAATAGGAATTGTAGGCAGACCGCAAGTCGGCAAAACGACGGTTTTTAACACATTAGCCCAGTCAAACGCAGAGATTGGGGGCTACACCAGTCGCGGGCAAATAAACCTGAGTACTGCCAACATCCCAGAGGAACGTCTGGAACAGATAGCAAAGATATCCGAATCTGAAAAAACAACGCCTGCTACCATTGACTACGTAGACGTTGCCGGCGTAACGAAATCGGACATAGAACACGCAGCGTTAGATTCGGGAATGCTCGCAGAACTTCGGACAGTCGATGCCCTTGCCCATGTCGTCAGACTCTTTGAAGACGAAACGGTTCCACACGTTGATGGAGATGTTGACGCAGAACGCGATATTGAAAGCGTCGCCCTTGAGTTCGCATTGGCAGATTTGCAGATCGTTGAAGGTAGACTGACTCGACTCCGCAAGCAATTTCAAAATCAGAAACTTCCGGAACAGCAAAGTGAAATTCGACTTTTAGAGACGTGTCAGAAAACCCTTGAGTCTGGAAAACCACTCCGAGTGCTCGACATTTCTGCCAATGAAGAGAAGTTGATACGCGGTTACGGGTTTTTGACACAGAAACCGTTGTTGTTAGTCTGCAACATCGGTGAAACTCAACTGGAGGCGGCTGACGAAATTCTCGAACGTTTTATGAAATATAAGACGGCGCCACAAACAGAAGTCATCGTCCTCGCTGCGCAACTGGAAATGGAATTATCACAACTTGATGAAACGGATACCGAAATTTTCATGGAGGAGATGGGATTGGGCGAATCTGCTGTAGAGCGGTTCATCCAGACTTCGTATCGGTTATTAGGGTTGTTGACATTTTTTACAACCGGTCCCGTCGAGACACGCGCATGGACATTACGTGAGGGGCAGACGGCTGTCGATGCAGCGGGACGTGTCCACACCGATTTCGCGGAAGGTTTCATCCGTTCTGAAACAATTAATTGGGCTGACTTCGTAGCGTGCGGCAGTTACCCGCAAGCACGAAGTAAAGGTTTGTTGCGAGCCGAGGGGAAAACCTATCAGGTCCAAGAGGGTGATGTTTTACTCATTTTGGCGAATTCGAGCAACTAACGTATCATCCCGCAAATCAGCGATTGCTTCCATCATCTGATTGCCCATCTGTTGATACATCTCGCGCTTCGTCTCAAACCCTTCGGCAGTGAGTTCAAGAGGCGCGCCAAATGTGACGGTTAATTTTGCTCGGCGCAGTCGTTTACTGCTGCGTGGTAACATCCGTTCCGCGCCACTATGGAAAACAGGAATCGTTGGGACACCTGCTCGGTGTGCAATAAAACAGGCACCGTCCCGCGCTTTACCCAATGTGCCATCGACACTACGAGTGCCTTCGGGAAATATAAGCACAGCGTTCCCAGCTTTCAAAAGCGAAATAGTCCGCCGCAACGCCCCTAAGTCAGGGGCACCTCTATTGACGGGATAGGCATTATAGGCTGAGATAAGTTTCCCCAAGCCGGGAATGTCAAAAGCGTTACTCCGTGCCATATAATGGATCTCACGATTGGCGGCGGAACCGACGACGACAGGGTCAAGAAAACTCACGTGATTTGAAACGAGTAGCACCCCACCTGCTCTCGGAATATGATGAACACCTCGCGCTTCAAGGCGTCCCATCGTTTTACAGAAAAGATTTGTGAGTCGATGTCCCCATCGGTAGAGTGCCCGGGGTGTCCAAAACTGATTATTGGTATACCACATAAAAAATATCGGGGTTACAAACCCGTCCTACTATTACGGTTGGTTTGCACACACATGTGCAATAATAAAATCAACCACTTCTTCAATATTTTTATCGGTTGTATCAACGACAATCGCATCGTCAGCAGTGCGTAGCGGACTATGTTCCCGTGTCGTATCTTTTTCATCGCGCTCGCGAATCTCAGCTTCAACCGCTGCTAACGTTGCCTTTATGTTTTGCGTTTGGAGTTCGGCGAGTCTCCGTTTTGCACGCTCTGTTACAGAAGCATCAAGATAGAACTTAAAATCGGCGTTCGGGAAAACGATAGTCGTTAAATCCCTACCTTCAGCGATGATACTCCCTTCTGCACCGATCCGCTGTTGATGTTTCACAATTTCACGGCGAATCTCTGGGATTTTCGCGACATCTGCGACAAATCTGTTGACTGCTGGCGTTCGGATTTCGACAGATACATCCTCGGTATTAAGCAGAATTGTTCTACCGTTATCCGTGAATTCGATATGACAGGCTTTTACACGGTCAATCAGTTTCGGGCTATCGGCTGCAAGTCCTTCCTGTAATGCCAAGAGGGTCACTGCTCGGTACATTGCCCCGGAATCGAGATACAGCAGTTCGAGTTTTTCTGCGACGCGTCGAGCCACCGTGCTTTTCCCAGACCCGGCGGGTCCATCCATCGCAATCGTCACCTGAGATCCTGGTTTTTTCATGAGCCTCCCAATACTTTTCTGCGCTTTTCGACGATAACTTGTGCCTCGAGAAGTACACGTTCCATCTCAGCAAGGTTATCCGTCTGAAGCAAGGTTTTGAATTCATCTAAATTGTCAACGATGTTATCAATGAGTGATAAAAGGACATCCCTATTTTGGGTAAAAATGCCGGTCCACAAGTCGGGTGCGCCCGCGGCGATGCGTGTAGAATCCCGAAAACCGGTCGCCGTAAAGTCCAACGCTTTATGCTGCTCCGTCTCGACACTTGCAACAGTATTGGCGAGTAGACTGGCAACGAGATGCGGGAGATGGCTTGCGGCACCGATGAGCAGATCATGGGTTTCAGGAGAGAGGAGATGTGGCACTGCCCCGACAGATTCCCACAGATTTTTAACCCGTTGTAAGGAATCCTGATCAGTGCTTTCTGTGGGTGTCAAAATACACGTTGCGTTTTCAAAAAGCGTTGCGCGTGCTGCATCCACGCCGGTTTCGTGTGAACCTGCCATCGGATGCGCGCCTACAAAGGAGAGGGTATCTGATCCGTGTTTTCGTAACTGCGCCTCAATCGTCCGCACCAACACCGATTTCGTACTACCGACATCCGTCAGCACCACAGATTGTTGGCTATCAACGACCTCAACAATATGCTGCACCAACACGGGCACCAACTCAACAGGGGTGCACAGGACGACAAGGTCGCTTCCGTGCAGCCCTTCCTCGACTGCTGTTGTAACTACATCAACGGCATCGTGTTGGAGTGCTTTTTCGAGCCTACCGATGTTCCGCCCCAACCCGATGCGTTGTCCTTGAAATCCATTCTTTTTCAGTGCAAGTCCAAGCGATCCTCCGATTAAACCGACACCCCATATAGTAATTCGACGAAGTTGCTGCATGTGTCCCATAGCCAAGTCTTGGAAACCTTCAATCTGCGAATGTATCGCGGCATACCGAATAGGTGGAAATCTCACTATATTCTACGGGAATCTTTGACGCTTTGTCAAGCGAAAAACGGTAGACGCGGTATCTTCACCATATAAATCGATACATCGGCTTTTCGAGGAAGATGCCGAGAAGTCCCCAGACACTCCCGACCCAGAATTCACCCAAAATGAGTCCCAAAAAGAACGGTGCGACGCGACGAAACGTCCGCACGCCACCGAAACGCAGAATCGCTAACTTGATGAAATAACTGATGAACACCGAAAACCAGAAAAAGTTCACCGCCCACGTCCCAGAGATAGCATATCCTATCGGATACAGGGGCCACCAGAAAAAGCGGAGCCGAACCAAAGTCAGCCCGAACGCGAACAGAAATCCGAAGACCATCGCAATCAAAGACGGAATGTTCACAGGCATTGGGTTTGTGAGCCAATTCTGGGTGCGGTTAAACACCGACCCCGACCAGACCTCAATCGCCCCACTCTCATAACCGAGATGGAGTGCCCCCCAAAACGCCGCAAAAGGGCTTAGGACCATCGCGAGGAGCATCGCCACAGCAATCCGCCGCGAAGAACTACGCGAGCGTTCCGCCAATTTCAAGCCTTCTAACTGATGCGGCATTGTATTGCCTCGATAAGCACGATTGAAGCAGAATATCAATGAAAAGAGTGTCAGATTCTGTCCGCCGAGTCGTCGCATTCCGAACATCTTCGGAAGTAAGACATCGGGTCCCATAGCGCGTAAGTCATGAATCGGCGGACCGAGTTCAGCACGGACACGCGTAATTACGGTCACCGTCGTCAGATGGATAGCAAAGACGAGGACTGCCACCCAGAACGACATCCCCGCAACCCACCAAAAACCAGCGAGGAACAGAAACCCGCAGATTAACCCTAACACTGCACTGCGATAGGACATCGGTTCGTTGGGCTTCGTCCTTCGGCTTCCGTGCCATGCCTGCCTAAGGACATCCCGCAAATGGTCCCGCGCACTCCACAGGGTCATACACAAGACCCCGACGCAAACCCCGAACGATTGGTCGAAGATAAACGGGAACCCCGGAATCCGTTGCAAGCCAGCGATACTCCCAAATATCATCTCAAATTTCCAGAAAATATAGAAAAACCAGAACGTAAACGAAAGGTCGAGCGGAATAAAATACGCCATCCCGATAACAAACGGGAAGAAAACGATTGGCGTCCAGCCAATTGCGTTCCACGGTTTCGTCGTAAACAGCGGACGCAGGTCATAGAACTCTCCTCCGAGTCCCGGAAAGTTTGGTAATAGGAAATGTAGTCCGTTAACCACGTCTATCCCGCCTGCGAGGATGATGCCGACCCACAACGGTTTTGAACGGAAGAAACGGGTCGTTGTCATCTGATACGGCAATTCAATAATCGGGTAACTGAGCCGTTCTATTTCAATCCACTGTCTTCGTAGCATCACGTTGATGCAAAATGTCGTGAACAGCAGGACGATGATAAACCCGCTCCACGCCAGTACAGGTTTCCACCACATCTCAAGGTGCGGACGCAGATAAAGGCTCGACTCACCCGTAAAATAGACAGTCAAACGGTTCTTGTCCGTCAAGGCGAGCCAATCAGGAAGATACCGGTGGAAAAGCGTGCTCCACTCATTCTCCTCTGTTGCCAACCAGCCGACCGTGGCAATATTCGTAATAATTACCTCAAACAGGTCATGTCCGCAGATAGCGGAGGCTATGGATAGCATAGCGTAGAGCGTTAGCAATTCGCCTTGGGTGAGTGCGGCACGTGGTGCGAACCGGTGAAGGATTGTATTGAGGGCGATCAGTATGACGAGTGCGAAGATGGCATTGAAAAAGAGGGACATCGTCGTCGGGAACCCTTGATCCCACCGTAACGATGCGAAGACCCAATAGTTATTGAAAGGAATCAGCGCGAGTCCAAGCCAAATAATCCGCCAACGGATTTTCTGGCGAGGAGACGTAGAGGGGGCAGGCGAGTGTTGCTGCATAGATAGTCCCAGTCAAGGTGTGTGTGGATTACCCGTAAATCCGCAACGCCATTATACCGTAAAATTGAGATGCGTTCAAGATTTTTGTTTGCAAAATTAAAGCCAAACCTGTTAAAATAACCTTATAAAAATTACCCCAAGCGTAATCTTCTCCTTTCTAAAAACATAAAATGAACACCATAACAGAAGCACACTATAATCGCGGCATTGCCTATCTGGAAACGAAACAATACAACAGAGCAGTCCGTGAGTTTGAAGCAGCCATTAAGTTGGATGCGGATTTCATAGGCGTCCACTGCGCGCTCTGTCGCGCATACCTCGAACAGAACGAATTAGAGAAAGCAAGCACCTCTGTCATAGCAGCATTAACACTCGATGCCACCCATCAACCCGCACTGCTGCTGTGTGACACTATAACACAGGCATACTATGACAACGGCAAAGAGTATCTCAATGCCGAACGTTATACAGAAGCCGTTTCCACGTTCCAGAAAGCACTGACGCTTAACGCCGATTTAGAGCGCAGTTCGCAGGTTACCGATATTGAAAACAAGCATATCTATGCACATCTTGGTGCCGCTTACATTAGGCTGAAGTCGTATCCGGCGGCGATCGATGCGTTACAAAATGCGATAGCCTTAGATGCCGAGCTCGTAGATGCTCACTACTACCTCGGCTACGCTTATGTGGAGCAGGGATACTACAAGAAAGCGATTCCACACCTTGAGCAGGTCATAGCCATCGCGCCTCACCTTAAACGAGCACATTACAACCTCGCACGTGCCTACCGAGAATTAGGAAACTGGGAGGCAGCAACACATGCTGTTACAGAGACCCTAAAACTTGATCCGAACTATCAACCTGCCAAGGAACTCGCAGACATACTGAAATAGGAACACAAATAAGGGTATCATTCATCTCATCCTATATAACCCAAGTTGCTAGTAGTCTGTCACATCTAAACTGACAGGTGGGCTCGTCCGATTTTGTCGGGTTTCACTCCGTTCTACCTGCAGGAAATACCCAATC
>JAGWBV010000067.1:16067-19218 GCA_021295715.1 Candidatus Poribacteria bacterium
ACAAGGGACTGCCCCTACAGGGAAAATCCCTTCAACCCAACTGACAATACTATCAAACTCAACTTGACACAGCACTAGTTTCCATTTACATAGCACCCCTAATGAAGATTAAGAATTTAATCGGGTAGTTTTTACCGATGCCCGGTGCGGTTAGGGTGAAAGACCCTACCGGGTCTGGGGGAACATGGAGTTACCCAAATATTTTACTTAACTTCATACGGGGTGTAAAGAGATGTTTTTCTTTGAAAAAATCCGTGTTGAAACGTGCACGACCTATTCGGTAGCAACTTGGGTTATATAGATAAATTAGCACCCCACCACGCGAATCAGCGGCATTGCGCGAATTTTATCCGCACAACACCGCTGTTTAAGTAATACCATCTATTCGTGTTATGAAAAGACCCCTATAAAGGTGTATTGTGATCCTACAGGCACTCACTGTTGGATATCATCGAGTGTTTCTGCGTTCATCACCTTCTCAAAGAACGCCTCCAACTGTGAAATATGATGGAGTTCGGTCATGTGGTTCGTGATGGATTCGGGAACTTCGCCAAATCGGTGCTGCAGGAGTTTGAGAACAGCTTCGCGCGTAGCGCGTGTTGCCCCTTGTTCTATGCCTTGTTCAATGCCGCGTTGCATAACGCGTTGATAAAAAGGAGATTCTTGCATGATTGCCTCCGATATAGGGTTCTGAAAAAGCTTTCAACCTCGGACGTATTTAATGCTAACGCCGCCAACGCATACGGAAACTCACCCGTAACGTGCTTGAAAACTTCATCATAATACGGCATGTGACAATTATATCTCAAAACACGCACGAAACCAAATGAATATCATCAAGTGTTTCTGCGTTCATCACCTTTTCAAGGAACGCCCTCAATTGTGAAATACACTGCAGTTACGTGGATCTCTACCTACTCCTCTTTAATCACGAAGAATTTTTCCTCTTTAATCCGTTCTTCAGGGAAACGCGCACGCGCCCAGATCGCTTTTGCATTCTCGATCATCTGTGGATGTCCACACGCATAGACGACCGCATTCGTGTGATCGTAACCGAGTTGATCGCCATACTTCCGAATCACATCTTCGGCACGTCCACTCTCACCTTGCCACGCTGGGTCCTCCCATGGACGACTTACCGTCTGGACAAACGTGAACCACTCTTCTTGTGCCGCGAGTTCGTTGAGTTCATCGGCGTAATATCCCAGTTCCCATGAAAGGCTCGCACCGACGATCGCCAATATCTGATGTGGGCTCGTTTTGCCCTGTTCCTGCTCAATTTTTTGCGTCCGCGCAATGCTAATATACGGCGCAGCACCTGTGACAGTTCCTGCCATGACGTGGCGTGTCATCCCGCTCTCTGTATCCAAGACAAACTTTCCAACGAGACGATCCCGAATAAACACGCTGTCCCCCAATTTCAGTTCCCAAAACAGGGGGGTTGTCGCACCCTCCGGCACCAATTCCACGAAAACCTCCATAAACGGTTCGTGTGGTGAGGAGACGATCGAATAGGGACGCTGGACAATCTTTTCACCCACCTGAAAACCGATCGTAGCGTATTGCCCAGGTATGAATGGCAACTGCTTATCAACACGGAATTTGAACGCGGCTAAATCTTCAGAAAAGTCTTCGCGTTCAATCAATTCACCTTTACAATATTGCGCTCTGGAGCGTCTTCTTCTTCCCATAATATTTCCCTTCAAATTTTCGATGATAAGTTTCGACTTGCAAATTACGTCAAAAAGAAAATAATAAAATTTTGATAACCTTTTCGACACATTATACTCAAAACGAAAATTGAAATCAAGTTTTTTATACGAATAGCAGTCAGTTATCAGCGGTCAGCGGTCAGGAAGCGTCGCGAGCATAGAGGAACAGCAGCGCAAAACACTCGCGCCTATACGGAAGTATTGCGATTCAGAGACTTTTCGTGATAAACTAAAATAGGAATGATGAACCAAACCCGTCCGATTCCGTGCAATTGGGCGTGATAGACCCCCAGCTAAAGCGTGGGGCTTCCGCAAAGTTAAGCGAAAGCATTTGTGGAATTGAGAAGCGGGCTGGTCGCTTCAACGGAGCAGACGACTCCTAACCCAAAGGAAGCTACCCCTTCCTTAAGTATGTTCAGTGCAGCGTTTTGGTCTCTATCCAAATGTGTATGACACTTCGGACACTGCCAATGACGGTCTGCTAAGGTGAGTTTATCGTTTTTATGTCCACACACAGAACAGCAGTTTGTAGAGGGGGTCCAGCGATTTATCTTCAGCACAGCGCGTATCCGCTTCTTTGCCTGATACTTAAGTTTCTGAAGGAACTCTCCGAAAGCAAGGTCGGAGACCTGTTTACCCCAAAGCCGTTTCATTCCCTCAAGGTTGAGGTCTTCAAAGAACAGAATATCGAACTGACGGCACAAGTCTATGGCAAGTTTCCAATGGTGGTCTGCTCTTTGATTTGCCGTCTTCTTATGGATACGGGCAACGTTCTTACGTTCGCNNNNGGAATGTGCCTTTTGTGCTTTCGCTAACTTATCAGCGTTCTGTGTATAGAACATCGGAGAACCGTAGCGTTCACCGTCACTACCAGTCAGGAAGTCTTTGATACCCATATCAAACCCTTCGGCTTTACCCGTCTTGGGTTCGGGTTTGACTTCGCTATAGTCTTCAGTGACGGTAATATACATATCTCCGAGGGCGTCTCTTGTAACTTGAACCTGTTTGATTTCGCCTGCTATGGGACGGTGCAGGGCGAAACGATACCAACGTCCGTTCAATCGGATTTTATACGTCGGGTGATTTCTTTCGTGCTTTTGTTTATCCAATACTTTTTCAAGGGGAACTTGTGTGCCATCAAACGTCATCCCTCTGTGTTTCTTGCACGACTTAAACTGTGGGTGTCCTCTGCCTAAGGTTTTCATTTCTCTAAAAGATTGTGATAGACGCTTCAACATATTTTGTAAGGTCCATGAGTAGGGGATATTCCAATGTTGATACTTCTCAAGTTTCTTAAGTTTCGTCAAATGGGCAGACATTTTGCGATACGAAAGATCTTTACCATATCTGCGGTAATATCGCATAGAGATCGCCAAAAAATGATTACGCACAACACCAATGATATTCAAATCATCGTGCAAGTGGCGCAACGTCTTATC